>NZ_JBQKGN010000012.1:0-57603 GCF_052118785.1 Collinsella sp. LCP21S3_A9
GCGTCTCGAACCGCGGGTGCGGCTCGCGGCCGCCCGCGCCCCCGAAGGGCACGTCGCGGGCCCGGCACCAGGCGGTGAAGGCGCCGTACCCGGGCAGCCCCTCCCCGCGGCCCTCGCGCAGGAACGCGTAGACGGCCATCTTGGTCATCCCGGGCAGCTGGGCCTTCGAGCGGATCACCTCCTCGAGCGGGTCGAAGGCGCTGCCCCTCGCGGACCTGCCGTCGGCGGCGGACTCGCCCTCCCGCCAGTACTTGGCGACCGTGTGCCGGTCCATGCCGTGCCTCCTCGCGATCTCGCTGAAGTTCGGCTTCGCGCCGGACCCCCTGTAGACGTTCAGCTCTCCCATTACGTTTCGCTCCATATCCCGCTCCTCCCGGGTCGGATACCCGATCGGAGCATAGTTCCGTTAGCGCAGTTGGTGAAAGTGCGTTAGCGGGGTCGGCGAAAGCGCGTTAGCGCATTCGGCGAGATGCGTTTGCGAAAGTGGTCAATTTTAGATTAGCGCTAACAGATAAAGCGCAGGTCGCGCGTCGTGCAGGTGTTCCCCTCCACGGGCTCGCCGGTGCGGCTCGCGGGCGCGGTCATGTGCGAGCAGGACGAGATATGGCAGGAGTCCAGGTACTTCTCGGAGGCGAGGATGAACGAGCTCTACGACGACGGTCGCACCCGGGGGACCGACGGTCCCGTCGACTGGGCGCGGCTCGAGGCGGAGGCAAGGAAGATGCTCGAGTCCGGCCTCGAGCTTGCGGACAGGGTCGAGGCGGCATAGGATATCAACCGTATTCCAGATTCTGGGACGCCGGGCCGACTCGCTTCGGATCGGGCGCTACACCAACTTTCTCGACACTACCGCCTTATCCCCTCCGAGTTGCGGTGAAATAAGGACTGAATAGGCCTTTTAACGGCTAAAACACTCCCTATTTCACCGCAACTCAGGGGGGGGATTGCATTACTGGTAGCGCAGGCACTCCACGGGGTCGAGTTTTGCGGCCCGGCGGGCGGGGTAGAAGCCAAAGATTACGCCGATGCCGACGGAGACCGCAAAGGCCAGCAGCACCGTGGCGATCGAAAAACTCGGCGTTATGGTACCGCTGGCACCGAGTTCGCCAAGCACGCCGGAACCCGCGGCGAACATCGCTAGGCCCCAGGCAAGCAGGTAGCCAATCAGGACACCTAGCAGACCGCCGGTGATGCACAGCGCCGAAGACTCGGCCAAAAACTGTGCGGTGATATCGCGACGGCTGGCACCCAAGGCTCGACGAATACCGATCTCGCGGATGCGTTCGGTCACATTGGTGAGCATCATGTTCATGATGCCGATACCGCCCACGAGCAGCGAAATGCTGGCAACGGCGCCCATGATGAGCGAAAACGCGCCCATAAAGGAGTTGAGGGCGTCGATGGCGCTTTTCATTGAGGTCGCCGACACGCTGTCATATTCGTCGTCATCCGCGATGTCCTTCATGCTGCGCACCTTGGATTCAATCATCTTGCACAGCTCATCCATGTCCGTACCCTCGGCGGCGAGCGCCGTTACGCTGGGAAAAGACGGGTTCTCGTCGCCAAAGAGGCCCGAGATGGTCTCGCGCGGCATGTAGAGCGTGAGTGAGCCCATGGAGTCGCTGCCGCCGTCGATAACGCCGATAATCTGCACCTCGCCGTTCGACACCTTGATGGTCTTGCCGAGCGCGTCCTGTTCGTTGCCGTACAGCTGGTCCGCGCCGCCGCGGCTGATGAGCGCCACGCGTGCGCCAGATTGGGACTCAGCCTGGGTATAGGTGCGCCCCGCGACGAGCTCGCTGGCTCCCACTGCGTCGAGCATGTCGCTATCGACGCCCTGCGCCATGACGTTATAGCTTTTGTCACCGGCCTTGTACTCGGTATAGGCACTGTCCACGATACCGATCTGCTCGATCTGCGGCACCATCTTGCGAAGCTTCTCAACGTCCGACTCGGTGAGCTCTTGCGACGAATAAATCTGCACCATACGCGCGGCGTTGAGGCCCAGGCTGTTGACCAGGCTGTTTTGGATACCGCCGATAAGCGAGGTCATGGCAATGACGGAGGCGATGCCAATAACAATGCCCAGGATGGTGAGTAGGCTGCGTCCCTTGTTGGCCTCGAGGGAGTGAAGGGCTTCTTGGATAAGGTCGCACGTGCTCATGCCTTCACTCCTTTCGTCGGATTGGCGTGTGCGGAAATCATGGGCAGGTTATCAATGGCGCCGTGCAGGGTCTGCGGTGCGTGCGCGATGTACGCGCCGTCGTGGATTCGGCCGTCGCGAATGGTTACGGCACGGTCGGCCTCGGCGGCGATACCGGGATCATGCGTGATGAGCACAATGGTCTTGCCACGTTCCTGGAGTTTGTGGAAGGTCTCCATCACGAGCGCTCCGGTGGCGGAGTCCAGGTTTCCCGTCGGCTCGTCCGCCAGGATGATGGGCGGGTCGTTGACGAGGGCGCGCGCGATGGCAACCCTCTGCATCTGTCCGCCTGAGAGCTCGGAGATGCGGTGGTCCCAGTGGTCGACCGGCAGCGTGACGGCTTGCAGCGCATGAACGGCGCGCATCTCACGCTGAGCCCGCGGCACGTTGGTGTACGACAGCGGCAGCATGACGTTTTCGATGACCGATAGGCGCGGCAGCAGGTTAAAGCTCTGAAAGACAAAGCCGATGCTCAGGGCGCGGACTTCGGTGAGCTCGTCATCGTCGAGCTCCGCCACGTTGAGGCCCTGCAGGTAATAATCGCCTGCCGTTGGCTTGTCCAGGCAGCCCAGGATGTTCATGAGCGTTGACTTGCCCGAGCCAGAAGGGCCGGTAATGGCCACGAATTCGCCGGGATTCACTGCCAGGCTCACGTTATGCAGGATATGGGCGCAGCCGGCCTCGCTCTCAAAAATGCGATGCACGTTGCGGATGTTGATGACGGGACGCATTACAAGCCCTCGTCGGCAGACATGCTGCCAGAGTCGTCGCCGTCGGCCGTCATGCCTGCGCCGGTGTCCACGATGAGGGTGTCGCCGTCGCGCAGCTTGGTAACCGGTACGTCTGCGTTGATCTCATTGCCCTGGTCGTCGCGCTTGACCTGCGTCTTGCCGACCACGGCGTCGTTTTCGTTTTGCGTCACAATGGTCACCTTCACGCGGCGCATCTCCTTGCCTTCACCGTCGGTTGCCACGTTGACGTAATAGTGCTCGCCATCCTCGGTCATGAGCGCCATGGTCGGCACCATCACCACATCGTCGAGCTGCTCGGTTACCACCGAGACCTCGGCGGTCATGCCCGGCTTGAGGCGCGCGTCGGGCGCGTCAATCAAAATATCGACGTTATAGGTCACGCTACCGCCGCCACCGTAGGTGGAGTCGGAGTTTGCCACCGAAGCGATTGTCGTGACCGTTCCCTGGCTCACGATATCGGGAAAGGCCGGATAGGTAACGTTGGCGCTCTGGCCCACTGCGATCTTGGCGATATCCTTTTCGCCCACCTGAACGGTGACCTTCATCTTGGAGAGGTCGGCGATCTGCATGCACTGCTTGCCGCCGGTCGTATCGCCTTCGCCCATAATCATGCCGCCCGTCACCGTGGCGCCGACCTTGGCGTTGAGCTCGACGATGCTGCCCGAGCTGGGCGCGGTCACAGTGCGCTCGGCGGCTTTGGCGTTGGCCTGGTCCAGGGTCGCCTGGGCCGAGGCCAGGTTACGTTGGGCGCTCGAGACGGCACTCGTGCCGGTGCTACCGCTGGCGCCACTTGCGCCTGCCGCATCTGTGTCAGTCGCCGGAGCGGCTTGGGCGGCAGCTACCGCTTTCTGCGCGTTGGCGAGGTCTTCCTGTGCCGCCGCCACCGCGCGCTGCGCCTCGGCAACGTTGCGATCGAGCTCGTCATTTTTAATGGTCATGAGCACATCGCCCTCGTTAACGGACTGGCCGGCTGATACGTTGATCGATGCCACCGTGCCGTCGACAGAAGGGGAGACCACCGAAGCCGAGATAGGCTTGAGCTGGCCTTTAGCCTCGACGGTGGTCGTAAATGTACCCTCGGTGACCATGTCGGTCACCGGCCCGTTGGTACCTGCGGGCCGTGCGTTAATGACGAAGGTTACGACAACGGCGATGAGCACAATGGCGGCCACGACGCCGGCCGCAATGCCGCGTCGGATGAGCTTTTTGCGCCGACGCTCGGCACGCTTCGCCTTGAGCTTGGCGTAGGCCTCTTCGTCAGAAATCTCGGTTGCATCGCTTGTGCTGCCGTTTTGCTGTGTGGCGCGCATGTTTGTTATGAGGGGAAGCGTTTCGGTGGCACCCTCGGGCGCTCGCTCGGTATCATTCGGTCCCGGGGTGATGGTGGGGACATTCGACATGGCGTCTCCTTTATAGAAAGTTCTTCGATAAGTATATGCGCCCGTCGCGAGAAGCGGGCGCATATGGCGGATTCTTTCGGAACTGTTAGATTGGAGCGTCAGTTCCCCGTTGTGCGAAGGCGTGTTTCCCTACGAGTGCACGACCACGCATAGGCCTACGTTGATGCAATCGTGGAGTGCCTTGGCATCGGCCAGACGCAAGTTGATGCAACCGTGGCTGCCGCACCATTTGTACGAATTTGGGTCGTCAAAGCTCTGATCGTTTTGCCATGTTGCATCATGGAAACCAACCATGTTGCCTTCAAACGGCATCCAATATGACACGGGGCTTTCGTATTTTGGTTTTCCGGTCTTTGGGTCTTTGGCACCGATGAGCTTGCTTGCGCCGTCATTGCTATTGATCTGCCAAACGCCCTCGGGGGTGGCATCCTCTCCCGGTTTGCCCGAGATAAAGTTGGCCTCCCAAACGATATTACCGTTCTCGTCATAGTAGCGCGCGTGCTGCTCGGACAGGTCGACGTCGATATACGCCTTCCAGTCGGGCTCTCCCTTTGCGGTATAGGTGTCGGCCTTCTGGGAGTACTTAATCTCGATTTCGCCGGTCTGCTTGTTGTTAATGGCGTCCTCGACCTGCTTGGCGAGTGCGTCGCTATCGACGGACCAGCCAAAGTCACCGCCCTCGACGGCACATTCTTTGCCGTCGGCACGCGTCCACCAGCGGGTGGTGCCCACGGTATTAAAGCCGTTGGCGAGCTCGGCTGCCCAGCTACCGATCTGCGACGTATCGAGTGTGGGGTTGGCCGGATCGACAAAGCTGATCCACTGCAACACGGAGCTGCCGTCGACCTTGCCGGCATCCTCGCCGTTGAGCTTGAGGGTCACGTTGACGCCCAAGAAGTTGTTGGCGGCATCGCATGCGGCCTGAATCTGATCATTGGTCAGCGTTTCATTGAGCGGTTCATAGGCATCGTTGCCGAGCTTGGAAAGATCTACGGTCTCGGCCAGCGAGGCAAGCTCGAGCTCGGCATACTTAATGACATGCTCGCGGTTGAGTTTTTCGTTGGAGCGCGCCTTCTCGACGGTAAACTTGCCGGCTTGCTCGTCATAGGAGCTATTGGCCTCGAACGTGCCCGAACGGCCCTCGTTAAACTCGTCAATGGCGGCGCCCAGATCCTCCTCAAACTTCTTTTGGTCAAAGGTGTCAGAGAGCATGGACAGGTCGACGTCTTGTTCAAGATCGACTTTGTTGGAGGTAGCGGTTGTTTTGGTCTTGCCGCTTAAGGATTCCACAAGGCGGACCGGCCATATAAAGGCTTCGTTGCGGCTGATGATTTCTTTTGCGGCAGCTTCGCCGTCGACGATGGGTTCATCGGACTCGGGCTGATAGGTCCAGTTAAAGTCATCGCCTGTCACGGTGAGCTTATAGTGCTTCCATGCCGAGTTGACCTTAGTGGCAGCAGACGAAGCACTGGAGAACGAGACGTCGACGCCGGCAATGGTGGTGTTGGGATAGGCTACCTGCGAAAATGCGACAACGCCAACAATGTAAACGACAACAATGAGGCCCAGAGCAACGAAAAGGGTCATTTTCGCCCCGGATTTTTTCCCGTTGGCGTGGTTCTCTGACCCACGGGGGCCCTTGTGATGGTTTTGGGTGTGTGAAGGCGCGTGCTTAGTCGCTTTATTGCTCTGACGCTGCTGATACGCATGAGGGTTCTGTCGCTGTGAGGTGTTTCCCAAACCATGCTTTGTGCTACGCGTTGGCGTAATGGGGCGCGGCGACTGGACGCCGTCGGTAGGCCTAGAAGGCTGTTTAGGATCGGGAATCAGTTGGGTGCGGTCGTTTTGCGACATCGTATGCATATCCTTCGAGTTTCGCCTTGCGGCTCATCGTGTTTTTACTGGGCTTGCATTATAGCGATTACCTAGTTGTTTGTGGTATTGAAACGGTGGCATTGGCAAGAGGTTGGACATTTGTCCCACCTCTTGTTTTGGACTGTTCTTTATCCGCACACGCCGCATTTTGCACAGGCCGAAAGCGCGGCCGGAGCTTGTGCAATGCCGCCCTTTGCCGTCTCGCGCAGCGTGGCCGGCAACGCGTGGCCCACCGAGAGCATGACGTGTGCCATCTGGTCAAACGGCACCAGGCTCTTAATGCCGGCGAGGGCGAGCTGCGCCGAGCTAAATGCGGCCGCCACGCCGATCGCGTTGCGGTTTTGGCATGGCACTTCGACAAGGCCGCCCACGGGATCGCATACAAGACCAAGCAGATTGCTCAGTGCGATAGAACTAGCGTCGAGTGCCTGCTCGGGCGTGCCGCCCAGCATCTGGACTAGCGCGGCAGCGGCCATGGCGGCGGCGCTGCCCACCTCAGCCTGACATCCGCCTTCGGCACCGGCGACGCAAGCGCTTGTGGTGAGGTTGAGACCAATCGCGGCAGAGCAGTAGAGTGCGTCCATGACCTGTTCGTCATCGAGCTGTAGATGGTCGGCGAGCGCCAACACGCAGCCGGGCACGACGCCCGCAGAGCCGGCCGTGGGGGCGGCGACGATGACGCCCATGGTGGCAGAGCGCTCAAGCACAGCCATGGCGCGGGCTACGGCTTCGGTTTGGACGGCGCCCATCAGGTTTGTGCTCAGATCGTTGCGGCATGTGGCGTCGACGAGTTTTGCCTCGCCGCCGATAAGCCCGCCGAGCGAGCGCTGCGGTGCGGCGATGGGCGCCGTCGTCTCCTCGCGCATGACCTCGAGTACGCGGCGCATGGCGGCGACGGCGTGCTGCTCGCCGGTCAGGCGGGCTTCGCGTACGGCCATGACGGCGCCAATGTTGAGGCCCAGTTCGGCGCAGGCGTCGAGGAGCTGTTCGCCATCGTCGAAGATTTCCTTGGCGGAAACGCCGGGGGAGAGCGATGAGGCCGAGCCGGGAAGCTCAATGAAGGTGGCGTAATCGACATGGTCGAGCATGCGTAGCATGGGAACGACGATGTCATCGGGGGTGCCGTCGGTCTCAAATACGGAATAAGCTTGGCCGCCCACCTCGGTGCGGTAGGTGCGGCAGAAGGCAATGTTTACGTGTGCGTAGGCGAGCTGGTTCGTGAGCGCGGCGAGAACGCCGGGGACGTCCTGGTGCGCCACAAACAGGGTGGAATACATGCCCGAGATATCGACGCCGACGCCGTTGATGCGGCTGATGCGCATCTTGCCGCCGCCAAGGCTCTCGCCGCGGACCTGCGCCGTGGCGCCCGTGTCATCGACCATGTCGATGTCGACGGTGTTGGGGTGGATGGAGGCGTCGTCGCCCTTAATGTCAAAGTGATAGCTGAGGCCCCGCTCGCGCGCGAGGTCAAAGGCCTGCTTGATGTTTTCGTCGTCGGTGTCGAGGCCCAAGATGCCCGCGACGAGTGCGCGGTCGGTGCCATGGCCGCGGTAGGTGTGGCCAAAGGAGTTCCACAGGCCAAAGGTGACCTTGGTGATTCGGCCTTCCAGCAGGCTGGCGGCAACCTGGGCGCAACGCAGGGCGCCGGCGGTGTGCGATGAGCTGGGGCCGACCATGATGGGGCCCAAGATCTCGAATGCCGAGGTCGTAGCTAGTGTTTGCGGCTTGCCTGCCATGGTTGCTCCTTTTCTATCCCGTCGTCCCGAGGGGCGGGGCAAACGCTGTCCCGTCGTTCCAAGGGCTTTAGTATTTGGTCGCCTGCTCGGACAGTCCTGACTCGCACGGAGAGCACATTAAGTGCTCTCCGGCTCGTGCGGAACTCGTGATCGACCTTATGCCCCGCCCCTCGGGACTAAGGATACATGGTAGAAGTGCGCGTGCGCAAAATTCATTAGCTGCTGACGCGTCATGCATTGCATATCGAAATATCTTCACCACCGGTTAACAAAAAAGAGGTACCGGTTGTTCCAGTACCTCTTTTTGGTGCGTTTTTATTTGGCTGTGGCTTTTCTCGTTAGCTTACAGGCCGCAGGCTGCTTTGAGTTCGTCGATGCGGTCCGTTTTCTCCCAGGTAAAGTCGGCGTCTTCGCGGCCAAAGTGACCGTAGGCTGCCGTCTTTTCATAGATGGGGCGACGCAGGTCCAGGTCGCGGATGATTGCGCCCGGGCGTAGGTCAAAGGTCTTCTCCACGGCCTCGACGATCTTGTCCTCGGCAACATGCGCGGTGCCAAAGGTGTCGACCATAATCGACAGCGGCTTGGACACGCCGATGGCGTAGGCCAGCTCGACCTCGCAGCGATCGGCCAGGCCGGCGGCGACTACGTTCTTGGCGACCCAGCGAGCGGCGTACGCGGCAGAGCGGTCGACCTTGGTGCAGTCCTTGCCGCTAAAGGCGCCGCCGCCGTGACGGCCGTAGCCGCCGTAGGTATCGACGATGATCTTGCGGCCGGTCAGGCCCGTGTCGCCCATGGGGCCGCCCACGACAAAGCGTCCGGTGGGGTTCACATAGATATCGGCGCCATCCCACGGCATGTTCTCGGCATCCATGACGGGTGCGATGACATGCTCGATGAGGTCGGCCTTGATCTTGCCCATGTCCTCAACTTCGGCAGCGTGCTGCGTGGAGATGACGATGGTTGTGACCTCCACGGGCTTTCCGTCCTCGTAGCGCACGGTGACCTGGGTCTTGCCGTCGGGGCGCAGATAGGGCAGGGTGCCGTCGTGGCGCACGGCGGACAGGCGTTCCGCCAGGCGGCTTGCCAGGTAGTGCGGCATGGGCATGAGGGTCTTGGTTTCGTTGGAGGCGTAGCCAAACATCATGCCCTGGTCGCCGGCACCGATCAGGTCGATCGGGTCGGTGGTGGCGCCGGTCTGGGTCTCAAATGACTCGTCGACGCCCTGGGCGATATCGGGGGACTGCTCGTGGATGAGGCTCATGACGCCGCAGGTATCGCAGTCAAAGCCAAACTTGGCGCGGTTGTAGCCGATGCGGCGGATGACGCCACGGGCGATTTCCTGCACGTCGACGTATGCCTGGGTGCGAATCTCTCCGGCGACGATGACGGTGCCGGTGGTCACGAGGGTCTCGCAGGCGCAGCGGACGTTTTCCACGTTGGCGGGCACGCCGTTGGGCGCAATATAGCCCTGCTCCTGCAGCTCTATTTCTTTGGCGAGGATTGCGTCGAGGACGGCATCGCTGATCTGGTCGGCGATCTTATCGGGATGGCCTTCGGTCACCGACTCCGACGTAAACACAAAAGACCCCTGCTGGGGCGGGATGGAACGAAGCTCTTCTGACATGATTGTCCTTTCGAATAACGTGTCCCAGCGACCGTTACCATTCCGCTGGGCTCTGTATGCAGGGGCACATCATAGCGCGTAAATCCAACATTCACACCCTTTCCGCACCTACTCATCGGGTAGCTAATTTGGGACGGGGCTTTTTTAGCTACCCCGGCTGATTGTTTGCTGGTTTAGCCGATAGCCTGCCGGGGCAGCTAAAAAAGCCCCGTCCCAAATTAGCTACCCGGGTTCGATGACTGGGTCGGTGCCCTTTGTGCGGAGGTGGGCGTTGTTGCTTTATACTGGTGCGGTTAGACATCCATCCTGCAATCGAGGAGATTTCCATGGCATCAGACGTTCGCGTCCGCTTTGCACCCTCACCGACGGGCAAGCTGCACATCGGCGGCGCCCGCACCGCTATCTATAACTGGGCTTTTGCCCGCGCAAACGGCGGCACGTTCATCCTGCGCATCGACGACACCGACCCCACCCGCTCTACCGACGAGAACACGCAGATCATTCTGCGCGCTATGCGTTGGCTGGGCCTGGACTGGGACGAGGGCCCCGAGGTTGGCGGCGACTATGGCCCCTATGCCCAGACCGAGCGCCTGGACCTGTACAAGCAGGCCGCCCAGAAGCTCTGGGACGAGGGCAAGGCCTATCCCTGCTTCTGCACCAAGGAGCAGCTCGAGGCCGATCGTAAGGCCGCCCAGGAGCGTAAAGACCCCTTCCAGGGCTATCAGCGCCGCTGTCGCGATCTCGATCCCGAGGAGGCACGCCGCCGCATCGAGGCCGGCGAGCCCTACGTCCTTCGCATCAAGGTGCCCGAGGACCGCGGCGATGTCGTCATCCACGACGCCGTCCACGGCGAGGTGACCTTCGACGCCAAGGAGCTCGACGACTTCGTCATCTTCCGCTCGGATGGCACGCCCACGTATAACTTCGCGACCGTCGTCGACGACGCCATGATGAAGATCACCCATGTCATCCGCGGCGACGACCATCTGTCCAACACCCCGCGCCAGGTCATGGTTTACGAGGCCCTCGGCGCGCCCGTTCCCACGTTTGCCCACATCTCCATGATCTTGGGTGCCGACGGCAAGAAGCTCTCTAAACGCCACGGCGCCACCTCGGTGGAGGAGTACCGCGACGCCGGCTACCTGTCCGACGCGTTCGTTAACTACCTGGCGCTGCTCGGCTGGTCGCTCGACGGCGAGACCACGATCATCCCGCGCGATGTCCTGGCCAGTAAGTTCTCGCTCGACCGCATCTCCAAGAACCCGGCGACCTTCGACCCCAAAAAGCTCGACTGGGTCAATGCCGAGTACATCAACAACATGTCTGACGCCCAGTTTGCCGACGAGATCATGATCCCCGAGCTGCACGAGGCCGGTATGATCGAGGGTAACATCGAGTACGGCGAGGACTGGATCGACGCGCTTGCCGCCATCGTCAAGCCGCGCACCAAGATGCCGGCCGACGCCGTGACCGTCGCCGCCCCCATCTTTGCCACGGCCGAGACGCTCGAGTATGACGAGAAGTCTGTCAACAAGGGTCTGGCCAAGGAAGGCATGGGCGCCATTCTGGATGCCGCCAAGGCCGCGCTCGAGGGCGTGGATGAGTGGACGGCTGCCAACATCGACGCCGCGCTTGAGCCGCTGCCCGAGCAGATGGACCTCAAGAAGCGCGTGGTGTTCCAAGCTGTGCGCGTCGCCGTCTGCGGTAACATGGTGAGCCCCCCGCTGGGCGAGACCATGACGCTCGTCGGCCGCGACGACTGCTTGGCGCGCATCGACCGCGCCCGCACGATGGCGCTGTAGCAGCTGCGTAAACGCATGTATCCGAGCCCCGTTCACCCGAGCGGGGCTCTTGTTTCTAAAGACGTATGGGATGGGAGGTACAGAGACCATGGCCGAGCAACTGTCGCTGTTTGGTTCGCCGGAACCTAAGGAAGCTCCGAAGTCCGCGGCCCCTGCCGCCGCCCCGGCGCAGCCCGAGCCCGCACCCGAACCCGTCTCCGCCTACGCGAGCGTGGTCCTCGACATCCCGACCCGTGCGCTCCCCGAGCCATTCGACTACGGCATCCCGCAGTCCCTTGCCAACGATGCCCAGATCGGGTCCACGGTCCTGGTCCGCTTTGGCAACCGTGCGGCCGCGGGCTATATCGTCGATATCGCGCCCGAGCTGGGCGACCTGCAAGGCAACGACGCCCCCGACCCCTTGCGCATCAAGCCCATCGAGGCCATCCTCAGCAAGCCGCTCTTTACCGCCGAGGCTGCACGCATTGCGCGCTGGATGAGCCACGAGTACGTCGCGACGCTTTCCGAGTGCCTGCGTCTGTTCTTGCCTCCGGGCGGCAGTCCGCGTGTCGTGAAGGGCGATGACGGCGTGTGGACCGTTGAGCGCCCCGCCGTCAAACCCATCCAAAACCGTTGGGTCATGCTCACGCCCGAGGGTTTCGACTACACGCCGCCCAAGACTGCGGTCCGTCAGCGTCAGCTCATCGCCGCGCTCCAATGCGGCCCGGTCACGACGCGCGACCTCAACCTGCTCTACAACAGCATGTCGGCGACCATTAAAGCGCTCGAAAAACGCGGCGTCGTGGTGGTGGAGGAGCGCCGCGCCTGGCGTGGGTGTAGCGAGCAGACCACGTTGTCCTCGGCAAGCGGCAAGGCGCCGGTCTCTCTCACCAACGGCCAGCAGCAGGCGCTCGCCCAGATTGAACGCGCCCGCCTTGATGCCCATGGCGACGTGGTCCTTGTCGATGGCGTCACCGGTTCCGGTAAAACCGAGGTTTACCTCTCGGCGATTGAGCGCGTGCTGGCGGCCGGCCGTTCGGCCTGCGTGCTCGTGCCCGAGATCTCGCTGACGGCCCAGACCGTCGGCCGCTTCCGCTCGCGCTTTGGCGAGACGGTCGCGGTCTTCCACTCGCGACTTTCGGCCGGCGAGCGTCTGGACCAGTGGGATATGGTTGCCAGCGGTGCCGCGCGCGTGGTCGTGGGCGCCCGCTCGGCGCTTTTTTGCCCGCTCAGCGATCTTGGCCTCATCATCATCGACGAGGAGCACGAGACCAGCTACAAGCAGGGCTCCAGCCCGCGCTACCATGCGCGCGAGGTGGCTGCCGAGATGGCGCGCCGCTATCGGTGCCCGCTCGTGTTGGGCTCCGCCACGCCCTCGGCCGAGGCCCTCGATCGCTGTCGCCGCGGTATGTATAACGGTGCCACCTGGACGCGTGTCGAGATGCCCGAGCGCCCGGGACACGCCGTGCTGCCCACGGTCCGCATTGCCGATCTGCGCCGCGAGTTCGCGCACGGCAGCCGCTCCATGTTCTCTAAACCGCTGATGGAAGGCCTGGAACGCGTGGTCGAGCGCCGCGAGAAGGCCGTACTGCTGCACAACCGCCGCGGTTTTGCGCCGTTTTTGATGTGCCGTGAGTGCGGCTGCGTCCCCACCTGCAACCACTGTTCTACCGCGCTCACGTACCACGAGCGCACGCACACGCTGCAGTGCCACACCTGCGGATCGTCTTGGCGCGTGCAGCCCTATCCGGCGCCCACGAGTCGTTGTCCCAAGTGCGGCAGCCGCTACCTGGCAAAAATGGGGCTGGGTACGCAGCAGATCGAGGACGCCCTACACCAGATACTGCCCGAGGATGTCGCCATCATTCGCATGGACGCCGATTCCACACGCGGCAAGGATGCGCACAAAAAACTACTCGAGCAGTTCGATGCCGCGGATTGCGCGGTGCTGCTGGGTACCCAGATGATTGCAAAGGGCCTCGATTTTCCCGAGGTCACGCTCGTGGGCGTGGTCAATGCCGACTTTGCGTTAAAGCTGCCCGATTTTAGGGCGGGGGAGCGCGCCTACGATTTGCTGGAACAGGTCGCCGGTCGCGCCGGTCGCGGCGATCGTCCCGGCGAGGTTATCATCCAGACGTATCTGCCCGAGGACCCGGTCATTCGCGCCGTTGCCGAGCACGACCGCTCGATCTTTACCGACTACGACCTGGACCAGCGCCGAGACGCCCTGTATCCGCCGTTCGTGCGTCTTGTCAACGTTTTGGTGTGGTCGGCGAATCGTGATAATGCGCAGGACTACATTGGGCGCATCGCAAAGCTTCTCAAGCGCCGCTGGCATGCCGCCGCGCCTGACTTTTTGCGGGCGGGGAGCGCCGTGCCCCAGGTGCTGGGCCCGGCTTCGTGTGTAATCGAGAGAGCCAAAGACCGTTATCGCTTCCATCTGCTTGTCAAGTCGCCGGTAGGGTACCATGTCTCTGATGATATCGACGCCTGCCTCAAAGAGGTGGGCTCCGTGCGCGGCGTGAGCGTGAGCGTTGACGTCGACGCCTATGATTTGATGTAACAACCCGAAAGGATGGCCATGGAAGCCAACGGAATCGTATTGTCGCCCGACCCTCGTCTGCGCCAAGAGTGCGCCGTTATCGAGGAGATCACCCCGGCGATTGAGGCGCTTGCCGAGAAGATGAAGAAGATGATGTTCGACAACGGCGGTTGCGGCCTGGCCGCCCCGCAGATCGGCGAGCTCATCCAGCTCGTCACCATCGACTGCGACTACACCGACAAGAACGACTATGATCCCTACGTGCTCATCAACCCTGTCATTGTTGAGCAGAGTGACCATCTGGTGCCGTTTAGCGAGGGCTGCCTGTCCATCCCCGGCATTAGCTGCGAGATCGAGCGTCCCGACCATGTCGTTGTCGAGGCATACGATCTGGACGCCAACCTGATTCGCTATGAGGCCTCAGGCGACCTGTTCTGCGTGTGCCTGCAGCACGAGATCGATCACCTGCACGGCAACACCATGTTCGAGCGACTCAGGCCGATGCAGCGCATCAAGGCCGTCAAGGAGTACCAGGACGCCCTGGCCCGCGGCGCTCGACCGGGCGAGACGGAGTAGGTCCCACCGTCCCCTTCCGCCGCAGGGCTTAGGTTTTGCTCCATGCTCAAACAGTCCTGCTCGCACGAAGAGCACATTAAGTGCTCTTCGGCTCGTGCGGAACTGCGCGTGGAGCAATAACCTAAGCCCTGCGGCGGAAGGGGACTGCGTTTTCGTGCTCCTTTTCGCCCGGGTGCCGTCGGGCCAGGGAGGGGCGTCTTCGCTGATAATTGCTTTGTTGGAAGAGCTGCTTTTATTGCGGCTCTTTCTTTGGTTTTGGGTATATTTGTTCTTGTTGAATTGTTATTGCGGATGGGCTGGCGACTTGGCTTTCCGCTGTTATTTGTAGCCGTCTCGGTTTTGTTTGAGGGGAGACGTTCTTTATGCGTATTGTGTTTATGGGTACGCCTGATTTTGCGGTGCCGTCGCTGACTTCGCTTGTTGATGCTGGGAATGAGATTACGCTGGTAATTACGCGTCCCGATGCTGTTCGCGGGCGTGGTAAAAAGCTGGAGCCGTCTCCTGTTAAGGCCAAGGCGCTTGAGCTTGGTCTGCCCGTTGTTGAGACAAACCGTATGACGCCGGATGTTATTGATCGCCTTAAGGCTGCTGATGCCGATATTTTCTGTGTGGCTGCCTATGGCTGCATTTTGCCCGATGAGGTGCTGCATATGGCGCCGCTCGGAATTGTGAATGTTCATGCTTCGCTGCTGCCCCGTTGGCGTGGCGCTGCTCCCATTCAGCGTGCCATTCTTGCTGGTGACGAGGTTGCCGGCGTTTCCATTATGCGCATTGGGCATGGCGTGGATACGGGCGCTTATTGCGCGCAGGTGTCGACCTCGGTTGCCGGTAAACATGCCGAGGCACTGACCATGGAGCTTGGTGAGCTGGGCGGTAAGTTGCTTGCCGATACGCTGCCCTCGCTTGCCGATGGCTCGGCTGTTTGGACTGAGCAGGATGAGTCGCTCGTCACGCATGCTGCCAAGATTTCCAAGCAGGAGATGCGTCTGGATCCGCAGATGAGGGCGCTTGATTGCGTGCGTCATGTGCTTGCCTCTTCCGACACCGCTCCCGCTCGCTGCGTGATTGCCGGCAAGACCGTGCGCGTGCTCGATGCCGCGCCGGCAGATGTATCGCTTGGCGAAGGGCTCGTCGCCGTTCAGGCCAAGCGCGTCTACCTGGGCCTGTCCGATGGCGCGGTCGAACTGCTCGAGGTTAAGCCCGATGGTAAGCGTGCTATGGCTGCTTCTGCCTGGGCTGCCGGCCTGCAGGGTGCGGATCTTTCGTGGGGTGTTTTGTCGTGAGTAAGCTTTCCCCCGCGCGCAAGCTCGCGCTTGATGTTTTGATGGAGGCCGATCGCCGCGGCATGTACGCGCGCGACGTGCTCTCGTCCCGTGCCTCGGCCAAGGCCATCGACCAGCGCGATTCTGCTTTTGCCGCTCGTTTGGCACTGGGCGTTGCAGCCACCCAGGGCATTTTGGATGAGCTGCTCGACCAGTTTCTCGATAAGCCCAAAAAGGTCGCGCCTCGTGTGCGCATGGCACTTCGTATCTCGGCCTTCGAGATGCTCTACCTGCATACCCCGGGTCGCGTTGCGGTGAGTCAGGGCGTTGAGCTCGTGCGCAGCGGTGCTAAGTCTGCCGCCGGTCTGGCGAACGCCGTGCTGCATAAGGTTGCGAACAACATCGAGGACTTTGCCGCTGCGACGGATGCCGATGAGTCCGAGCGCCGTTTGGTTCGCCTATCTCGCCTGATGGGCATGCCGCGCTGGCTGTGCGCTCGCATTTTGGCGTCGTTCGATACACCCGAGGGCGCGCTCGGCTTTGCCGGCAATCTGGCGCCCGCTCCGCTGGCTTTGCACGAGAATGCCTTTGCAACCAAACCCGATCCGTACATTTCGCAGCTTGTGGCACCCGTGTTCCCGGGTTGCCATGCGCCGGTCGACGCGCAGGCCACGGTTGCGTCGGGTGTGTTTGAGCGCGCAGCTGCCGTGGCCTCGGACCTTAACGCCCAGCTCATCGCTACCGCGGCGACCCGTCCCGGGCGTTGTCTAGAGATTGGCGCCGGTCGTGGCACCAAGACCTATGTGATGATGTGCCAGGCCAAACGTGCCGGTTACGACCGTCAGCACACCGCGCTCGATTTGCACGACCGCAAGTGCGACCAGAATCTCGCGCGCCTGCATAAGGCGGGTATAACGGGTGTTCGTACGGTGTCGGGCGATGCCTGCGAGCTCAATGAGGTGCTCACGTCCTTTGACGCGATGCTTGGCGAGCCTGCCCTGTTCGACATGGTGTTTATCGATGCTCCGTGCTCGGGCACCGGCACCATGCGCCGTCATTCCGAGATACCGTGGCGTCTGACCGAGAACGACGTTACGACTGAGTTGCCCCGCCTGCAGCTGACGATGCTCAAGGAAGCAGCCGCGCGCGTGGCTGCCGGCGGTGAGCTTATCTATGCCACCTGCTCGGTCTTCGACGAGGAGAACACGCAGGTCGTTGATGCCTTCCTAGCCTCTCCCGAGGGCGCCGGCTTTACCGTGGCGCCGCTCTCCGAAGCCCAGATTTTGCAGCTCCCCGATTTCGCGCAGGCCAAGAAACTCGTATCGGTACGCCAGAACGACCGTGGACTTTTCCAGAGCGTCCCCGCAAACGCCGATTCCTACGACGGCCACTTCTGCGCCAGACTGGTCCGCAAGTAAAACGGATTCCAAGGGTAGCTAATTTGGGACGGGGCTTTTTTAGCTGCCCTGGCCGCCAGTCGGCCAAACATTTGCGTTATCAGCTGGGGCAGCTAAAAAAGCCCCGTCCCAAATTAGCTAAAGAGTGGGAAAAATAGTCCCGTTTCATACTTGCTGCTATCAAAAGTAGAGCGGATTACGGGGCAAGATTGGTGATGCCTGACCACAGCAAAAATGGCCTAAATAAAACCGCAGGTAGATGGTTTGTTGAAATTTGCAAATTACCGGAATGGATAGAGGTTGCCAATTCGGCCCCGTAATCCGGCAGGGTTTTGAAATGTTACAAACTTAGCATCAGCCCGAAATCCCATCTAAAGAAAAGTTGCGGTGAAATGGATCCTGTTTGGCCGTTGAAAGGGCTGATTCAGGAACTATTTCACCGCAACTCATCAGGAAGCCTGGGTGTCGGGACCGCTTGTCGCTAGTGGTTATGCGGGCAGTCGGCGCAGCAGCCACTGGTGGCGCTGGTGCTGGACCCGCCACTGCGCTGGTCGGTGTTGTAGAAACCGCTGCCGTCGAACTTAATGCCGCTGGCCGAGAACGTCTTGGATGCTGGGGCGCCGCAGCTGGGGCATACGACCTCGGGAGTCTCGGACATGGGGTGCTCAACCTCAAAAACGTTGCCGCAGCTCGTGCACTTATATTCGTAGCGCGCCATAATACTTCCTTTTCAGCACAAAGCGGGCAGATCGCTCTGCCCGCAAAAATTCAAACGTTTGTAACTGTACCCTATATCGAGGGTTTTATCACGCTTCGCCCCAGAATCTATGGGTGCTGCGCAGGAGCTTCGCAGTTTTCTCTTCGGCCTCCGCAACGTCTGCCTCTTGTGCCTGCCACGTCCAGTTGCCTGTGGCTACTCCCGGCACGTTCATACGTGCGTCGTCCCCCAGCCCCAGCACATCCTGCAGCGGCATCATCACCAGGGGGGCGTCGCTTGCGAGCGCGTCGCCCATCAGCTTGGCCGCCACCTCAGCACCGCTCGTCTCGTCGCCGCCTGCAAAGGAGCGCGTGCACCAGCCAGCGAGTGTCGAAGTGTCGTGCGTCGAGGTGTACAGGATTTTGCCCGGCGTGGGATGAATTCCGCAGCGAACGTCGTAGTCACTAAACTCCAGTACGTCCATGCCGGGAAAACCGCAGGTCGAAGCCATAGCGCGAACGCCAGGCGTCAGATAGCCCAGATCCTCGGCAATAAAATTGAGCGGACCCAGCTCGTCGTAGGCGGCCTGGAACAGGTCCTTGCCCGGACCGGCAAGCCAGCGGCCGTCGGCACAGGCTTTGCCAGCGGGAATGCTAAAGTAGTTGTGGAAGCCCAGGAAGTGGTCCAGGCGCACGCGGTCGTAGAGCGCGAACGCTCGGCGCAGGCGATCGAGCCACCAGCGATAGCCGCTCTCCCTCATGTGATCCCAGCGGAAGGTGGGGTTTCCCCACACCTGACCTTCGGGCGCAAAGTTGTCGGGTGGCGCACCGGATATCTCGATTGCCTTGCCGGTATCGGACAGCCAGAAGTTCTCGGGCTCGCTCCACGCATCTGCCGAATCGTCCGATACATACATCGGGATATCGCCGATGACCTCGATGCCCTTCTTGTGCGCATAGTTCATGAGCTCGCACCAAGCCAGGTCAAAGCGGTACTGCATGTACGCCTGAAGCTCGGCCTCGTCGTGGAAGCGCTTGTCGTCGATCAGATGCTCGTTGTAGCGCGCGACATCTGCCGGCCAATTGTGGCGCGACTCGCCCTCAAAGTATTTCTTAACGGCCATGTAGACGCAGTACTTCTCGAGCCAATCGGCATTGCGATGTTTAAACGCGGTGTACAGCGGGTCGGCATCTTCGCCACCGTGGGCCTTCCAAGAAGCGAAGTCGGCGGCCAGCTCCTCGTGACTCTCGGGCAGCAGGTCGATGTTACCCGCAAAAGCCGAGGGTCCGGCATAGGGGGAGCGGAAGAAATCCGTCGGGTTGACGGGCAGGACCTGCCAGTAGCGCATGCCCATGGCGGCCAGGTGGTCGATAAAGCGACGCGTGGGTGCGCCGATCGTACCCGGCTTGCCATCGTCAGTCGGCACCGAGGTGATGTGGCATACGACGCCCGCGCCATGATCGAGCGGCTCTTGCAGGCGCCTCTCGGCATGGTGATAGATGATCGAAGAGCCCAGCGGGTACAGGTCGAGCGTAACCGTGCCGTTGTGGATCTCGCACTCGTGACCGCTGATCACGTCGCTCGCACATTCACCGAGCGCTGGAATCGTCACGCGGTGCGAATTGCGCAGGCTGCGATTGACGATAACAGTCGCAGCCTCGCCGTCTTTGCCCGTGCGGGTGTAGGCTAGGACGTCGTCGTTAAGCGCGAAGGCCTTGATCTCGCCGTCAACCATAAACGGCAACGCGCGGCGCAGGGCGGATGCGTTCTTCACGATGGCCAACGTATCGAAATCGTGGAGCTGGTCCTTTGTCGGCAGGGTACGGCGGTTGCCCGGATCGGTGAGGCCCTCCAGGCCGTACTCATCGCCATAATAGATCGAGGGCACGCCGGGGAAGGTCATCTGCATGAGCGTCGCCAACCAAAAGCGCCTCTTGGCCAGGTCCATGGAGTTCTCGTCCAAGCGCCATTTGCTACGCTCGCTCTCGGGTAGCTGCGACTCGTCGGGACCACCGCCGAGCACCGAGATAATGCGCGGACGGTCGTGGCTCGAAAGCAGATTGAGCGCGCAGGCCAGTGCCTCGCGCGGGTAGTTCTCGCGCAGTGTCTCGATGTCCTCGGCAGCCTGATAGGCGTCCTTGTAGCCCATCAAAAAGCCGATGACCATGTCGCGGAAGGGGTAGTCCATGGCGGAATCGAGTTCGGAGCCCTGCAGATAACGGCGCAGATGGCCATAGCTGATCTTGTTGGAGGCGTCCTCCCAGACTTCGCCGAGCAGCAGCGCATCGGGCTTCTCTTCGAGCACGGCGGCCTTGATATCGGCCAGGAAGTCATCGGAAAGCTCGTCGGCCACATCGAGTCGCCAGCCGTGGGCACCGGCGCGCAGCCACTTGCGAATGACGCCGTCCTTGCCCAGAAGCTTTTTACGCACGAGCTCGGAATTCTCGTTGAGGGCGGGCATGTTGCTCACGCCCCACCAGCAGTCATACGAACCGTCCTCGTGGAAGGTAAACGCATCGCGCCACGGGGAGTCCTCGCTCTGCCACGCGCCGACGCCGGGATAGTTGCCGTAGCGGTTAAAGTAGATCGAGTCGTCGCCCGTATGGTTGAAGACGCCGTCCAGGATGATGGAAATGCCGAGCTTCTCGGCCGCCTCGCATAGCTCCGTAAAGTCCTGCTCGGTTCCCAGAATCGGGTCGATCTTGGTGTAATCGGCTGTGTCGTAGCGGTGGTTGCTCGCGGCCTCAAAGATCGGGTTGAGGTAGATGGCCGTAAAGCCCAGCTCGGCGATGCGGGGCAGGTCATTTTGGATACCCTTGAGCGAGCCACCGTAAAAATCCCAGGTCTTGATGGATCTGTCCTCGGCACGCTCGTACACGGGCGGCTCGTTCCAGTCCTCGACCATGCGACGCTGGATTCCCTTACGCGGTTTTTCGACCTCGGCCAGCGTGCGCTCGCGCCAGTTTTCGTCGCGGGCGTAGCGGTCGGGGAAGATCTGGTAGACCATGCCGTGCTCGTACCAGGTGGGACGGTTCTCGCGGTGCTTGTAGACGGTAATCTGGAAGGACGGAACCTCGGCGTAGTTGTATACAACGCCCTCGCCGCCGGTGCGACCCTGCGGCGCACCCAAGCGGACCTCGGACTGGCCTTCGATATTGCATATAAAGCTGTACCATACAAGACAGGGCTCGGCGCAGTTGAGCTCACCGGTAAAGATGCCATCGCCCTTGTGCTCCATGGGGATCAAGGTCTCTCCGATGCCGTCAACCCAGGTGCGCAGGGTGAGCGTTGCCTGGTTGGGGTCGGCATCCTCCAAAATCACCGAAAGCGAAACGGAAGTTCCAGTGGTCACAGCGCCAAAAGGAGTGCGAAACTGCGTCAGGCGGCTGTTGTGTATCAATCTCATAGTACGGTCCAGTTCTATACAATCATGGCCAGCGGGTCATGGGCTTAACGCACAGTGCATAAGTATATCCGTTGCACTTTAGTTGTATAAACTACAGTCGCTCACTATCGGCGAACGGTTGTCCTAGAAAATCGTTTTACCAACTATCCACAGAGAAGGGGCGCCCGGTTGGAGCGCCCCTTGTTTAGGGTTTTTATTAGGTTTTAGATCGTCTGTGGACTAGCGGCGCTTGCGGGTGGCCGTTGCCTTGCGGACGGAGGTCTTCTTGGTCGGAGCCTTTTCCTCGGCTGGAGCGGCGGGGGAGACCGGGGCCTTCTTGGCGGGTTCGGTCTTTGCCGTAGCCTTTGGAGCCGTCTTGACCTCGGCGGCCTTCGGTTCCGGCTCGGCCTTTACTGCGGGTTTGTCCTTGGCTTTAGCCTCTGCCTTGGGAGCGGCTGTCTTGGTCGTAGCCTATTTGGCCGTTGTCGTGGCGCGCTTGCGTGTGGTGGTCTTGGCGGCCGGCTTTGCCTCGACAGCTGCCTTGGCCTTGGGCTCGGAGGGCGCCTCCTCGACCTTGACGGCGGGCTTTGCAGCAGCCTTCGGGGCCGTCTTCGCGGCGGCCTTCGTCGTAGCAGCCTTGGTCGCCGGCGACTTCGTAGCCGTGGCCTTCTTGGCGGTCGCGGTCTTGGTCGCGGTCGTCTTCTTGGCAGCGGTCTTGGCCGGAGCCTTTGCCGCGGTCTTAGCCTCGGCAGTGGCAGCCTCAGCGGTGGCCTCGGCCTTTACCTCGGGAGCGGCCTCGGCTTCGACGGCCTTCTTGGCAGCGGTGGTCTTGCTCGTAGCGGCCTTCGTGGTCGTGGCCTTCTTAGCCGCCGTCTTGCGGGTCGTCGTCTTCTTGGCGGCAGGCTTCGCCGTGGGCTTTACCTCGCCGTCGTCAGCCGGCTTCTCCTCGGCCTTGGGCTCCTCGGCAGCAGCGGGCTCCTTAACGGGTGCCGCAGGCTCGGCCTCGGCAGCAGCGGGCTCCTTAACGGGTGCCGCAGGCTCGGCCTCAGCGGCAGCCGGCTCCTCCACGGCCGCAGCAGCCTCCACTGCCACCGGCCTCTCAATCTCCGGGTGCATAAAGAAGTACAGGTCCAGATACTTATCGGCCGAACGTGTCCAGCTAAAGTCCTGGCTCATGGCCTGCGTGACCAGCTGATTCCAGGCCTCGCGGTTATCCCAGAACAGGCGAGCCGCGCGGAACACCGCGTCGCCCATCTCGTCGCCGTTAAAGTGACTAAATGAGAAGCCCGTGCCCTCGCCGGTAAACTCGTTGTACGGTTGCACGGTGTCCTTCAGGCCACCGGTCTCGCGCACAATGGGCAGGGTGCCGTAGCGCATGGCGATGATCTGCGACAGGCCACACGGCTCAAACTTCGAGGGCATCAGGAACATATCGGCGGCGGCGTACATGCGCTGCGAAAGCGCCGGGTCAAACTCGATACGCGCCGCCATGGTGCCGGGGTATTTGTACTGGAAGTAGCGCAGGCCGTCCTCGTAGTCGCGGTCGCCGGTACCCAGCACGGCCACCTGAACGCCACCGGACAGGATGCGGTCGAGCGCGTACATGACCAGGTCCATGCCCTTCTGTCGCGTCAGGCGCGTGACCATCACCATAAGCGGGCGGTCGTCGCGAATCTCGAGCCCCAACTCCTCCTGCAGTTTGGCCTTGCATACGGCCTTCCCCGCACGGTCATCAACCGTGTAGTTGGCGGCAATGCGCTTGTCGGTCGCCGGATCAAAACCCACAACGTCAATGCCGTTGAGGATACCCTGCAGAGCGTACGAACGCTCGCGCAGCACGCCGTCCAGGCCCTCGCCAAACTCGGGCGTCTGGATCTCGCCCGCATAGGTGGGGCTCACCGTGGTGATGGCATCGGCATAGTGCAGCGCGCCCAGCATATAGTTAATGCTGCAGGCGTCACAGCGCAACTGCGTGGCGGCTGCCGGAATATGCGCCATACCCAGTATGTCTTCCATCACGGTGTCGCTAAACTGGCCCTGGAACGCCACATTGTGGATCGAGAACACGGTCTTGACGCGGTCGTACAGCGGCAGGCCTTGGTAGAACTCTCGCAAGAACACGGGCGCCAGCGCCGTCTGCCAGTCGTTGCAGTGCAGGATGTCGCACTCAAAGCCTTCGGGCAGGTGCTGCAGGCTCTCGGTGATGGCCTTGGAGAAAAACGCGAAGCGCTCGCCGTCGTCAAAGAAGCCGTAGGGATAGTCGCGCGCAAAGTAGTGCTCGTTGTCCACGAACATATAGGTGACGCCGTCGTGCTCGAGCTTCTCCAGCCCGCAGTACTCGTTGCGCCAGCTCAGGCTCACGTAAAAGTCGGCAAAGTGCTCCATCTGCGCCTTGTACTCGTCCTTGATGGTGGCGTACTTGGGCACCATCACAATGACTTCGGCGCCAGCGCGCACGAGTGCCGCAGGCAGCGAGCCCGCCACGTCACCCAAGCCACCGGTCTTAACAAACGGCGCGCACTCTGCCGAGGCAAACACGATCTGCATCTTTTTGCTGGTTTGTGCCATTTTGTCTCCCATGTTGCAATTCGAGAATAGTCGCCTGGCGCTAACCGGGCGACTATTCTACAAGTTACGTGCGATTATGTGGTGCCAACGTTAACGAGCGATGGTGGTATCGGAAGTTAACGGAGCCTTGCCCAGCACCAGGATGTTCTCGGGCGTACCGCGAAGCTCGGTGTTGGTGGGAACCACGTTGTTCTTGTCCAAGATGGCGTTCTCAACACGGGCGCCGCTCTTGATGATGGAGCTCTGGTTGATGATCGAGTTGGTCACCGAGGCGCCTTCCTCGATCACAACGCCGCGCGACAGGATCGAGTTGCGCACGGTGCCCTTGATGATGCAGCCGGCCGAGATGATCGAGTTGCAGGCGTGGCTGCCGGTCGCGTAACGCGAAGGCGGCACGTCGTGGGCCTTGGTCAGGATCGGGCGCTCGGGGTCAAAGAGCTGATCGGCCACGGTCTGGTCGAGCAGGTCCATGCTGCGACGATACAGCGACTTCTCGCTAAACACGCCCACGACCTCGCCCTTGTACTCATAGCTGCACACGTCGATGTTGCCAAAGTCGCCCTGGAGCGCCTCGAGCAGGTCCAGATAATCGGCGGCCTGGTAGTGGTCGATGATCTCGAGCAGCGTCTCGCGGTTGACGATGCAGCAGTCCATAGAGGCGTTGTCGCCGTACGCGACGCCGGAGCTCACGCCCGTCAGGCGGCCGTTCTGGTTGATATCGAGCTTGGTCTCGTCTTCGACGTTGTGCGTGGCCTTGCAGTACACCACGGTCATCTGGGCACCGGATTTCTCGTGCGCCTCGATGATGGTGTTGAGGTCCATGTTAAAGATGACGTTGGTGCCCATCATCACAACATAGGGCTTGTCCGAGCGCTGGAACAGCGTCTTGTTGGAGATGATGTCGCGGAGCAAGAAGCGCATGCCGCCCTTGGTGGTGCCATACGCGTTGCCGGGCACCATGAACAGGCCGCCCTTCTTGCGGTCCAGGCCCCAGTCCTTGCCCGAGCCCACGTGGTCGATCAGCGAGCGGTAGTTGCCCGGCATGACAACGCCGACGGTCTTAATGCCGGCATTCATCATGTTGGACAGCGGAAAGTCGATCAGGCGGTAGCGGCCCAAAAACGGAACGGACGCGATGGGGCGATCCTTGAGCAGCACGCTGCCGTAGGTCGAAGAGTAGTTAGCGGTGATATAGCCGATGGCCTTGCGATTGATCATCGGATCATTCCCCCTTCCCGACAACGACGTCATTTCCAACGACGGCCGTATCCTTGGTGGTATCGACAGAGCCGAGCTTCACGCCCTCTTCGACCGTGGAGTTCTCGCCCAAAATAGCGCGGCAAATGTGCGCGCCGCTCTTAACGTGCGCACCCGGCAGCAGCACGGAGTCCTCGACCACGGCGCGCTCCTCGATGATGACATCGGTCGAAAGGATCGAGTGGCGAGCGGTGCCGTAGATCTTGCAGCCATTGGAGACCAGGCAGTCGTCCAGGCGACCGTCCGGGCCAATGTAGTGCGGCGGACGCGTGGTGATGTTGGACATGATGGGGAAGCTCTTGTCAAACAGATCGAACTCGGGGTTGTTGCCCAGCAGGTCCATCGAGGTCTCGTGGAAGCTGGCGATGGTGCCAACATCCTTCCAAAAGCCGTGGAACTCGTAGCTGTACAGGCGCTTGTCCTCGGCGAGCAGCTTGGGGATGATGTCCTTGCCAAAGTCGTGGCTCGAGCGCTGGTCCAGAGCGTCCTCCTCGAGCGCCTTGATCAGCACGTCGGCCGAGAAGATGTAGATGCCCAT
Source organism: Collinsella sp. LCP21S3_A9 (assembly GCF_052118785.1). Classification (NCBI taxonomy): domain Bacteria; kingdom Bacillati; phylum Actinomycetota; class Coriobacteriia; order Coriobacteriales; family Coriobacteriaceae; genus Collinsella; species Collinsella sp. LCP21S3_A9. Next base: position 25,594 of record NZ_JBQKGN010000012.1, read on the forward strand.
GGACGCGAGGTTCGAATCGGGCTTCTCGGGCTTCTCCGTGAACTTGGTGATGCGGCCGTCCTCGGGGTCGGTGGTCAGGATGCCAAAGCGGCTGGCCTCCTCCCACGGCACGGGCATAACGCTCACCGTGAGGTCGGCGTTGTTCTCAATGTGCGTCTTGAGCATCTTGCGGTAGTCCATGCGATACAGATGATCGCCCGAAAGAATCAGGACGTACTTGGGGTCGTTGGACTTGATGTAGTCGAGGTTCTGCGTGATGGCGTCGGCCGTGCCCGCATACCATGCGCCACCGGTTTGCGTCTCGTACGGCGGCAGGATCGACACGCCACCGTCGCGGCTGTCCAGATCCCACGCCTCGCCAGAGCCCACGTAGGCATGCAGCAGATAGGGACGATACTGCGTCAGGACGCCCACCGTGTCGATGCCCGAATTGGAGCAGTTGGACAGCGAAAAGTCGATAATGCGGAACTTGCCACCAAAGCTAACCGCCGGTTTAGCGATCTTTTGGGTGAGTGCCCCCAATCGGCTTCCCTGTCCTCCTGCGAGGAGCATCGCGATGCATTCTTTCTTACTCATCGGTTTCTCCTTCTGTCATCGATGTTCCTAAACCCATTAGCGACGGGCGCGGCGCTCGGTCGCGCCCGTCGAGTAATGCCGTGCGGCAAAGGGAACTCGCGGCCTTTAAGCGTGCCAGATCTCGTCGCGGTACTCGCGAATGGTGCGGTCGCTCGAGAACCAGCCGCTCGAGGCGGTGTTGAGCAGCGCCTTGCGGTTCCACGTCTCCTGGTCGCCATAGCTGCCCGTGAGCTTCTCCCATGCATCCACGTAGCTGCGGAAGTCTGCCATGACCAGGTCGGGGTCGTTGTTGTTCATAAGCTCGTTGTAGATGCTCTCAAAGTTGCCCGAAAGGCCGGCAAACGTGTTGTCCTTGAGCTCATCCATCACGCGGCCCAGACGTTCGCGATCATTGTTGAGCGTATCCCACGCAAAGTAGCTGTTCGATGCCCAGAGCTGCTCGACCTCGGGAGCGGTCAGGCCAAAGATCGCCTCGTTCTCGCGGCCGGCCAAATCGGCGATTTCGATGTTGGCGCCGTCGAGGGTGCCCAGCGTAATGGCGCCGTTCATCATGAGCTTCATGTTGGACGTGCCCGAGGCCTCCTTGCCAGCTGTGGAAATCTGCTCCGAGATCTCGGCGGCAGGGTAGATGAGCTGTGCGTTGCTCACGCGGAAGTTGGGGATAAAGCAGACCTTCATGACTTCGTTGACGCGCGGGTCGTTGTTGATGACCTCGGCCACCGAGTTGATCAGGCGGATGGTCTCCTTGGCAAAGGTGTAGCTCGAGGCAGCCTTGCCGCTAAAGATAAAGGTCGTCGGTGTCACGTGGAAGTTGGGATTGGCGATGCGGCGGTTGTAGATGTCCATCACCTTCATGATGTTCATGAGCTGGCGCTTGTAGGCATGAAAACGCTTTACCTGAACATCAAAGACGGTGTTGGGGTCAATAACCAGACCGGTCTCTGCCTTAACGTAGGCGGCAAGACGCTCCTTGTTGGCGCGCTTGGAGGCACCCACGGCCTTCAGGAACTCGGTGTCGTTCTGGAACTCCCTGAGTTTCTCCAGCTCAAAGGCGTCCTTCAGCCAGCCGTCGCCAATGGCCTCGGTCACGAGCTTGGCGTAGGTGGGGTTGGCCTCGGCAAAGAAGCGACGGTGCGAGATGCCGTTGGTCTTGTTGTTGAACTTCTCGGGCGTCAGGGCATAGAAGTCCTTGAGCACATTGTTCTTGATGATATCGGAGTGAATCTTGGCCACGCCGTTGACGCTGTGGCTGCAGATCACGGACAGGTTGGCCATGCGAACCTCGCCGTCCCATAGGATGGCGGTCTGGCGCAGACGCTCCTGCCAGCCTTCCTGCGTCGTATCGAACGACTCATGCCAACGACGGCTGATTTCGTCGATGATCTGGTACACACGGGGGAGGAGCTTGGAGAACGTGCCGATGGGCCACTTCTCCAGGGCCTCGGGCAGGATGGTGTGGTTGGTGTAACTCACGACCTGCGTCACGATGTTCCAGGCGTCATCCCACTCGAGCTTCTTCTCGTCGATGAGGATGCGCATGAGCTCGGGGCCGCACATGGCGGGGTGCGTATCGTTGGTGTGGATGGCCACAAACTGCGGCAGTAGCTCCCAGTTCGCGCCGTGTTCCTTCTCAAAGGTGTCGAGCAGGCTATAGATACCGGCCGAGACAAACAGGTATTCCTGCTTCAGACGCAGCAGACGGCCGTGCTCGCCGGCGTCGTTGGGGTAGAGGATGGCGCTGATGGCCTCGGCCTCGGCGCGCTCGGCGTCGGCCAGGGCGTAGTCGCCGCGGTTGAAGGCCTCCAGATCGAAGTGCTCCTCGACCGGCTCAGCGGCCCAGACGCGCAGCTTGTTGACGGTCTCGCCGGCATAGCCCACCACGGGGATGTCGTAAGGGACGGCCAGGATGTCCTGCGTGTCCACGGTTCGATAGAACGTGCGGCCGTTCTCCTCAAAGCCCTCGACGCGGCCACCAAACTTAATGGTCACGGCCTTATCCTGACGACGGACCTCCCAGGGATAGCCGTTGGTGAGCCACTCGTCGGTGGTTTCGACTTGGCTGCCGTTGACGATCTCCTGTTTAAACAGGCCGTAGCGGTAGCGCATGCCGTTGCCGTAGCCGGCAATGCCCTCGGCTGCCATGGAATCCAGGAAGCATGCGGCCAGACGACCCAGGCCACCGTTGCCCAGCGCCGGATCGGGCTCCTGGCTCTCGATGACGGACAGGTCAAGGCCCATATCGTCGAGCGCCTCGGCGACCATGTCGCGCACGCCAAAGTTGAGCAGGTAGTTGTCGAGCAGGCGGCCGATCAAAAACTCGATCGAGAAGTAGTACACGCGCTTCTTGCCCTCGGCGGTGGCGCGGGCGTCGCTCTTGGTGGCAACGGTGCGCGCCTTTTCGGCCACGAGCTTGGCCAGGGCGTTAAAGCGATCCAGGTCGCTGGCGGCCTCGACGCTCTTGCCGCTAATGCTCATGACGGCATCGCGATAGAGCTCGGTAAACTCCTGCTTGTTGTCGAAGATCTTATTCATACGTTCCTTTCCCCCGGGGATGTTTCTCCCGGAACGGTTGTGACTTGTATCCTACGCCCCGCTGGGACGGGTAATTACAGCTGTAACGGCTTTGTTACGCATCCTTAGGTGACGACTTAACAGAAGCAGACTTGGCTTTGGTAGCGGCCTTTTTGGCAGTCGGCTTCTTGGTCGCGGTAGCCTTGGCAGCGGGCTTTGCGGCGGCCTTAGCCTTAGCCTTGGCCTTGGTCGTCGTAGCCTTCGCCTTGGCCGGAGCCTTCTTGGCGGCCGCTGGCTTGGGCTTCACCGAGGACGCACGCTTGCGGGTCGCCTTCTTGGGCTCCTCGACCACGGGCGGCTTATAGCTGCTGGGGCCGCGACGCTTAAGCACCACGCCTGCCAGGCTGGGCACCTTAATCTCGATGGAGTCCATCTGCCCGTTCCAGGGATAGGGCTCGCTCGAGCAGGTGTAGGGCTCCTCGCCAGCATAGCCGCTGCCGCCAAACTCGGGACGGTCGGAGTCAAAGATGACCTCCCAGTCGCCCTCACGCGGCACGCCCACACGGAAGCTCTCGTAGGCCGCCGGGTCAAAGTTGATCAGGATCACGAGGTCGTCATCGACGTTTTCGCCCTGACGCACAAAGCTCACGATGGACTGCTTGGAGTTGTCCGCGTCGATCCAGGTAAAGCCGTCGTCGTTGTAGCCGCGCTCGTACAGGGCGGGCTCGGCGGTATACAGGTGGTTGAGCGCCTTAATGAACGCCTGATGGTGTGCATGGGTCTCATACTGCTCGGTCAAGAACCACTGAATAGATTCGTAGTAGCGCCACTCGATAAACTGGCCGATCTCGTTGCCCATAAAGTTGAGCTTGGCACCGGGGTGCGTCATCTGGTAGAAGGCGAGCGTGCGCAGGCCGGCAAACTGGCGCCACCAGTCACCCGGCATGCGGCCGATGAGCGAGCACTTGCCGTGCACGACCTCGTCATGGCTCAGCGGGCAGATAAAGTTCTCGGTAAAGGCGTACATGATGGAGAACGTGAGCAAGCCATGGTTGCCGGGGCGCCACGGAAAATCGGTCTGCATGTAGTGCAGGGTGTCGTTCATCCAGCCCATGTCCCACTTGTAGTGGAAGCCCAGGCCGCCGTCCTGCGGCGGATAGGTCACAAGCGGCCACGCGGTGGACTCCTCGGCCATCATCATCACGTCGGGGTAGTGCGCCTCAACAGCGCAGTTGACCTGACGGATAAACGCGCTGGCGTCCAGGTCCTCCTCGGTACCGTACTTGTTGAACTTCTTTTGGCCAGGATCGTCAATGCCAAAGTTGAGGTACAGCATGCTGGACACGCCGTCCATGCGAATGCCGTCCACATGGAAGTTCTCGATCCAGTACAGCACGTTGGAGACCAAGAAGGAGCGGACCTCGCCGCGGGCGAAGTCAAACTTGTGCGTGCCCCAGTTGGGGTGAATCTCGTGCTCAAACAGCATGTGGCCGTTAAAGGTGGCAAGGCCGTGGGAGTCGGCGCAAAAACCGCCGGGCACCCAGTCCATGATCACGCCGATGCCCGCCTCGTGGCACGCATCGATAAAGTGCATGAGCTGCTGCGGGTTGCCGTAGCGCGACGTGGCGGCAAAGTAGCCGGTCGTCTGGTAGCCCCAGGAGCCATCGAAGGGGTGCTCCATAAGCGGCATGACCTCGATATGCGTGTAGCCCATATCGCGCACGTAGTCCACGAGCTCCACCGACAGGTCGTCGTAGGTGTAAAACTCGCCGCGCTGCGCAGGGAAGGGGTCCATGGGACCGGGGTAGTTGCCGTACTCGTCCGGCTCGCCCTGTGGCTCGTCTCCGTGGCGCTTCCACGAGCCAATATGCACCTCGTAGATGTTGAGCGGCTGCGACATGTGGTTGTGGCCGGCGCGGCGCTTAAGCCATGCGGCGTCGTTCCACTGGTAGCCATCGAGGGTCCACAGCACGCTCGCCGTTCCCGGAGGGCACTCGGCCTTAAAGGCGTACGGATCGGCCTTGTAGAGCTTTTCGCCCTCGTTGGTCTCGATGAGGTATTTATAGAGCTGGCCCTGCTCGGCGCCAGGAATAAAGCCTTCCCAGATAGCGCTCGTGTGTACGGGCACCAGCGGGTTGGCTTGTTCGTCCCAATTGTTGAATTCACCGATAACGTGGACGCTCTTAACGTCGGGCGCCCAAACGCAAAAACGCCAGCCGCGCGTGCGCTGCTGCGTGTCGGGATGCGCGCCCATCTTTTCCCAACTGCGCTCCCACATTCCAATGCCAAACAGATAGACATCGTCCTTGGTGAGCTCCGATGCGTGCGGGGCGGCTTTACGGGTAGCGGGCTTTTTGGTTGCTGGCTTTAGCTTTGTATCGCTCACGTTTGATCCCATCATGACGCGGCAGCGTGTTGCCTTGGTGACTAGATGCGAAAGGTCCAAGGCTGCACGAATCGAAGGGACGGCGATAGCTCTATGAGTCGTCCCACCTCGCGTGCACGGTGGAACTTTCGGCAAAAACCACAATAACACCTGTCCGTTACTTTTATGGACGAAAGTGGATTTACGGTGGCGTTTAATCGGTGAGCGCCATGTTTATGCCACTGACAGAATTGCGATGGTAAAACTCTTGACAGTTTTACCAATTAGGGTTTCAAAATTTTTAGATTTACGTTTGGTAAAACGTTTTTAGCAGGTTGTTTACCATTTGACATTGAAAGGTTTGCGAATGAACCACACAGCCGCCTCTAATGTTGCTTTTATTTTTGATTGCGACGGCACACTGGTAAATAGCACCCCCGTTTGGGGCTATGCGCAGCCCGAACTATTGCGGCGTTACGGCATTGATGTAACGGTCGACGATTTTGCCCAGTTTGAGCATTTGTCGCTCGAGGACGAGTGCCAGGCCTACCACGACACGTGGGGCATTGGCGAAAATGGCGAGGAGCTGTATCGCGAGCTGAGCGACATCCTGATCGATGGCTACTCCAAGGTGCCGCCGCGCGAGGGGCTCCTGGCATTTTTGGAGCAGGCGAAATTGGCCGGCATTGCCATGTGCGTGGCCACGTCCACGCCGGCCGAGCTGGTGCAGTCCGCACTCGCGGGTGCGGGGCTCGACGCCTACATGGAGTTTATTACCACGACGGGCGAGGCAGGCCGCTCCAAGCAGTTCCCCGATGTGTACGAGCTGGCGCTGCGCCGCCTGGAAGAGCGCCACGGGCACCAGTTTGAGCGTGCGTGGGTGTTTGAGGACGCCGTCTTTGGCCTTAAGAGCTCTGGCACTGCAGGCTTTAAGCGGGTGGGCATTTATGACCCACACGGCCGTATGGAGCGCGACGAGGTTCGCGATAACTGCGATATCTTTATCGATAGCTATGAGGACCTGGATCTGGCCCGTGTGCTTGCATTTGAGGGCTAGGCGAGGGCCGTGGCTTGCAAGGTATTAGTAGTTTGTGGTTCGCCCGTGGTGGCGAGCGCGGATCTGTTGCGTCGACTAGCGGGGGAGTGCGACCACGTTGTCGCCGTGGACCGCGGGCTCGACGCGCTGCTGGGGGCTGGCCTGGGTTGCGACGTGTATGTAGGAGATGCCGACACGGTGAGCGACACCGGTCGCGCGTTGGTCGATGCCGCCGAGGCCTTTGAGGTTGAGCGACATGACCCCTACAAGGACTATACCGATTTGGCACTTGCACTCGATTCCGTCCGACGCCGCTGGCCGGGTGCCGAAGTGGTTGCGACCTGCGCCACCGGCGGTCGCCCGGACATGGCCCTGTCTGTGTTAGGGCTACTGGCAGGCTATGCGGACGCCCCCGTCTGGATCGAAGAAGACGAAGTGACGGCCAGAATCCTGCACCAGGACGAGACCTGGACCATTGAGGGCGCCGAGGGCAAAACCTTCTCCATCATCGCCATAGCCCCCAACACAGAAATAAGCGAACACGGCCTAGAGTGGGAACTGGACCACGCCCCGCTAGCCCTACTAGCCGACACCGGCATCTCTAATGTCGTAAGGAAAACGGCCAAGATTCAAGTCCACCAAGGAACGGCCATCGCTTACCTTTACAAGTAAGGTGCCGCGGCGTCAGGGTTTTATCGGGACGGTGGGCGAGTAGGCAATCGCCGCGTGAGGGTTTTATCGGGACGGTGGGCGAGCAGGCAATCGCCGCGTGAGGGTTTTATCGGGACGGGGCTGAATTAGCTGGTTTTGGCAAAGCCAAAACCAGCTAATTCAGCCCCGTCCCAGGAAAACCCGTAAGAAAAAGTTTCAACAAAAATCTCTTGCATCAAGTAAAACATTCCCCTATAGTACTACCTCGTCACGGGGGCGTAGCTCAGCTGGGAGAGCGCTTGACTGGCAGTCAAGAGGTCAGGGGTTCGATCCCCCTCGTCTCCACCATCGTGAATGCAAAGGCCTTCGGAAAACCGAAGGCCTTTTTTCATACGTGTCCACACTACAAACCAAAGTGACGCTCGCACCAACCTGCAAAAAGTTGCGCAATTACCTCCCCGTTTTGTACAAAGTTTGTTAGCCAAACATAATAGTTTGAGCAATTCATGCCGCCAGTAATACATCTCAGGCAGTGCTCACCAACCCACATACCCCCATAAACCTGCGGCAATGTGTGCAAGGCGGCACAATATCCCCCATAACCACGGCAAGTAACCAATATGTTGCTCAACATACCCCAAATCGTATGGGCTATCTGCTGTGCTAGGATAAATAACGTTACATGGGTTCAACTGTGTTCACGGCTCCAGCAAGCCGCAAAGCACAGGGTCGATCAGCATCCGGCCGTAACGGCGGTGCCAGAAAAACCACGAGCTCCAATACCGTCGTCATGCGTATCGCATCGAATGACTTTGTGCTTGTCTATGTGCAAGCTGTTCTTTCGATTCGATATTCCATGACTCATCGCAGCAGTCCTACAGCTGTTTGCGTGCGATTCAGTTTTGTTCCCGCTTGACTGGATCGCACGCAGCCAGCTGGGGTCGCGGTCATTTTGCGATACACGTCCGCGACTCTAGCAACTGCACTTATACATACCGTTCACGGTGGGGCAGAGCCACGCGCTTGTCTAACTGGGCTCAGGGTTTGAATATGGAGCGCCTTCGCGCACAAGCGCCCTGGCGAAGCCATACCTAAACCCCGTGAGCCACACGTAAGACAGCAAGGGGGTGGTGCTCGTGTGGTATGTGATTCAGGTCATTAATGGTCGCGAAGATGTAATGCGCGAGCGCATAGAGCATGTGGTGCCGGCTGGCGCCATGCAGGAGCTCTTTTATCCCCAATTTCAAACCGAGATTAAAGTACACGGCGAATGGGTCAATACGACCAAGCCGCTCTTTCCCGGATATCTTATCTGCGACACGGCAGATCCCCGCACCGTGCAACAGTATCTGCTACGTATGGACGACTTTGCCCGGGTGCTATCCCAGGACGGTCAGTTTGTGCCGCTGGCAAAAGAAGAGGTTCAGCTTATTGGCAGCTTTACTCATGCGGGAGACCGCGTTGTGCCCATGAGCGAGGCCTTAAAAGACGGCGACCAGGTCGTAGTGACGGCTGGTCCGCTGCTGGGCCATGAAGGCCTAATCAAAACCATTAACAGACGCAAGAGCACTGCTTATTTGGAGCTCGACTTGTGCGGTCGACGCGTAACCACCCGCGTTGGCCTTGCCGTGCTTTCAGCCGAGCAGCGCGCAATGCGAAACCTTAAAAAGGCGATCGCCTAGCTGCGGGCGACTGTTTAACGGGACAGGGAGGATCCCCGGGGGCGGGGACGTAGGCAACGGGATCAATAGGGAAGAGAAGACAAGATCTTGAATACCGAATCTAAGAGTGCAAAGCAAAAGGGGAAGTTAAGCGCCTTCGAACCGTACGCGTTGATGGCATATGACATCGCGGCAACTTTTATTGCCGTGTTTGTCTCATCGTGGGGAACGCAACATTGGGCGACGATAAGCGGTGCAGCCGGCGCATGCCCGGCTATTCTTGTGCTTGCGCTTGTTAACGTTGTCGTCTTTTGGTTTTTCCATATGTATAGCAGTTTGTGGCGCTATGCGAGCATTTCCGAGGCTGGACGTATTGTTGCTGCTGTAACGGTAGGCTCAGTCATTGGCGACGTTATCTTTAACGTGTTATTCGGCAAGGGCATGACCCTTCGTGAGGACGTCATGGCCTGGGCCGTTGTCCTTATCATTTGCGGCGGTGGCCGCTTCACCATTCGTGCAATTTATGGTAGCCAGGCATGGCGTTTTAAAAGCAAATCAGATGCTCATTTACCTCGTACGCTCATCGTGGGAGCAGGGGAGACCGGTTCGCTTACTATTAAGCGCATGCTTAGCAACGATCCCGATATGGTTGGAGATCCTGTTGCCGTCGTTGATGACGATCCCAATAAACAAAATCAGCGAATTCACGACATTAAAGTCTGCGGTACCTGTGCGGATATTCCGACGATTGCGCATGCCTGTGAAGCCGAACAAATCGTAGTCGCCATTCCAAGTGCTACTTTTGATGAACGGCAGAGAATCTATGACCTCTGCATGAAAACGGGGATTAGGGTATTAACCTTGCCCAATGTGCGCGACATTCCTATAAGCGGTCTTGGCAGGGTTGCCCTTCGCGAAGTCGAAATCAGCGATTTGCTATCTCGTGAAGAAAAATCACTTAATCTAGACCAGATGGGCTATGTTGCGGGCAAACGCATTTTGGTTACCGGCGGTGGCGGTTCTATCGGTTCTGAGCTCGTGCGTCAGCTACTTCCGGCAAAGCCTGCTCAAATCATTTTGTTCGATATCTACGAGAACACGACGTATGAGCTGTACCACGACATTATCAAGTCGGCTCAGGACCAAGGCACTGATATTCAGGTGTTTATCGGTTCTATCACGCACTCGCCTGCAATCGAGCATGTTTTCGAAACTTATCAGCCGCAAGTTGTCTTCCACGCGGCGGCACACAAGCATGTTCCCCTTATGGAACATAATGCGCGTGAGGCAATTGAAAATAACGTGTTTGGCACCCTCAATGTTGTGCGATTAGCTGATAAGTATCAGTGCAGTCATTTCGTACAAATTTCTACTGATAAGGCCGTTAATCCCGCAAATGTAATGGGTGCCACCAAACGCATGGACGAGATGATCGTTCAGTATTATGCGGCCAACAGCAAGACCATTTTTACTGCAGTCCGTTTTGGCAATGTTCTTGGTAGCCATGGTTCGGTCATCCCGCTCTTTAAGCGTCAACTTCACGAGGGCGGTCCTATCACCATTACGCACAAGGACATTACGCGTTACTTTATGACGATTCCCGAGGCCAGCAAATTGGTCATTACTGCCGGTGCGCTTGCTCATGGCGGCGAGATTTTTGTTTTGGACATGGGTGAACCGGTCAAGATTTATGACCTCGCGATCAATCTCATCACGCTTAGCGGTCTTAAGCCCGGCAAGGATATCGAGGTCAAAGAGGTCGGCCTACGTCCTGGTGAAAAAATGTATGAGGAGCTCCTTATGGACAACGAGCAACTCCTGCCTACCGAGCATTCCGAGATTCGTATTTCCACAGCCGAGGCAGACAAGATGGAAGAGATTAAGGACAAGCTCGAAAAGCTCGAGGCCTGTCTGAATGGCACGAACGACGAGATTAAAACGGTTCTTGCCGAAGTTGTCCCAACGTATCAACCACAGTACAACGACTAGTTGGAAGAGGCAGAATAATGACTGTAAAGATGAACATCCCGTTTTCGCCGCCTGATATTACCGAGGCAGAAATTGTCGAAGTTGCTGAAGCCCTTCGATCCGGATGGATTACTACTGGTCCTCGTACCAAGAAACTCGAAGCCAGGTTGGCAGATTATTTGAAAGCCGAAAGGGTCTGCTGCCTAAATTCACAGACTGCATGTGCAGAAATGGCGCTTCGTCTTCTTAATGTGGGACCTGGCGATGAAGTAATTGTTCCAGCTTATACTTACACGGCAAGCGCCTCTGTTGTGTGCCATGTGGGTGCCAAACTCGTGCTTATCGATTGCCAGCCGAATAGTTTCGAAATGGATTACGATGCTGTTGAGGCTGCCGTCAATGAGAACACCAAAGCAATTATTCCTGTTGATCTTGGTGGTGTTCCTTGCAATTACGATCGTATTTTCGAAATCGTTAAGTCTAAGCGTAATTTATTTAAACCAAATGGCGAAATTCAGGAAGCTCTTGGGCGCATCGCGGTTTGCGCAGATACTGCCCATGCCTTAGGCGCAACTTGGCATGGCAAGATGGTTGGCTCTATCGCCGATTTCAGCTCGTTCAGCTTCCATGCAGTAAAGAATTTGACCACCGCCGAGGGTGGTTGCCTTGCTTGGCGTGCCATTTCTGGCATCGACTCTGAGGCCATGTATAAGAAGTTGCAGCTCCTGAGTCTTCATGGCCAAAGCAAGGATGCCCTAGCTAAGACCAAGCTTGGTGCTTGGGAATATGACATTATTGGTCCTTGGTATAAATGCAATATGACTGACATGCAAGCTGCTTTAGGTCTCGTTCAGCTCGATCGTTATGAGGGCATGCTTGCGCGACGCAAAGAGATTATCGAGCGTTACAATTCTGCTGTGACCCCGCTGGGTATTGAGCCGCTAAATCATTTTACAGGCGAGCGCCAGTCTTCGGGTCACCTGTATATTTGTCGTATCCCCGGGTTTGATCTCGAAAAGCGCAATGAAATTATCATAAAGATGGCAGAGCTTGGTGTTGCTACAAACGTTCATTACAAGCCTTTGCCCATGCACACGGCATATAAGAATCTTGGATTTGACATTTCTGATTTTCCGAATGCTTACAAGCATTTTGAGAACGAAATCACATTGCCGCTGCATACTCGCCTTACTGACGACGAAGTCAATTACGTCATCGACTGCTTCAAGGCCTGCCTCTTGGAGCTTGGTGCGTAGTGGGACTGCTATCATGGGCTGATTTGCCCAACGATATACGCGTTGATGAGGTTCGCCCATACTATGACGAACTTGCAGGGCATCGTATGGGGCTATTCGCGAAACGTTTTTTCGATATATTTGGTTCCTTATTTTTATTTGCCTTAACTTGGTGGCTATTCATCATTCTCGCTGTTGCAATTAAGCTCGATTCTCCCGGTCCGGTTTTTTTCCGCCAAGAAAGAGTTGGGCGATACGGCAAGACGTTTCGTATTTTCAAGTTCCGAACCATGTGCGTCGATGCCGAGAAAAAGGGCGCACAAGTCACCAGTGCTGGTGACTCTCGTATAACGCGTGTTGGTTCCGTTATACGTAAATGTCGACTCGACGAAGTCGCGCAGCTGATAGATATCCTGCGCGGAACCATGAGCTTTGTCGGCACCCGCCCCGAGGTTCCTCGTTATGTAGCGGCGTATACACCCGAGATGCGAGCAACTTTGCTTCTCGCTCCCGGTGTTACTTCGAGAGCGAGTATTGAGTTCAAAGATGAAGATGCCTTGTTAGAGGGTGCAGAGGACGTTGATAGCGCATATATCAATCTGGTGCTGCCAAAGAAGATGGAATTAAACCTGCGCGATCTTTCCCACTTTAGCTTTTGGGGAGAGATTGCCACGATGTTCGCTACTGTTGCCGCAGTGGCTAGGAGAGATTAGATGCGAGACGGTCTTGTATCGGTTATTACGCCGGCATATAACTGCGCACAATTTATTGGAAAGACCATTGAGTCAGTTCAGGCGCAAACCTATGGTAACTGGGAAATGGTTATCGTGGATGATTGCTCTACCGATAATACCCGGGAAGTTGTTGAGTCCTATTCCAAAAATGATTTTCGAGTTCGTTACATTTGCTTAGATAAAAACTCAGGAGCAGCAGTAGCAAGAACTGAATCAATGAAAGCTGCCAAGGGCGAATATATGGCCTTTTTGGATAGCGATGACATGTGGAAACCTGAGAAGTTGGCTAAACAGTTGGCTTTCATGCGCGAGGAGGGACATCCCTTTTCATGCACCGCCTATGAGCAAGTTGATGAGCAGGGAAATCCGCTAGGAAAAGTAATTAAGACTATTCGCCGAACTAGCTACAACAGGCTTCTCCTTGACTGTCCGGTCGGCAATTCAACCGTCATGTACAGCGTTCGTGCGATGGGGAAATTTGAGGTTCCAAACATTCGTAAGCGGAATGATGATGCGTTATGGCTGCAGATGTTAAAGAAGGAGCCTTATATCTGGGGAATGCCGGAAATCCTGTCAGAGTACCGCGTTCGCGAAGGATCAATTTCGCACAATAAGTTTGATCTGGTGAAGTACCACTGGAAGTTATATCGCGAGATCGAGCATCTAGGCATTGCGCGGTCGAGCTTCCATATTGCTATATGGGGATTCATCAAGTTGCTTCACATTAAATGAATACTTCTGTTGCAGCGAGTTTTTATTCTTGGAAGCCCCATTTCTTTATCTATTAGCTCTTCCGCCTATCTTTCACCTGATTCAAGTTGAAGATGGCTGCTGAGTTGAATGGAAATTTCGGTTTTATTGGTATCAGGTTAGTTTGTTTTTAGAGCTAGGAGAGTCAAATGAGTATTTATCAACAATTGATCGATGGCAAAACGAAGCTTTCTCTTGTAGGGCTCGGCTACGTCGGGATGCCTATTGCGGTTGAATTTGCTAAACATGTTAAAGTGATTGGCTTTGACATCAATGAGCGCAAAATTGCTCAGTACCGCGAGGGCAAGGATCCGACGAATGAGGTTGGCGATTCTGCGGTCGCCAGTTCTTCGGTTGATTTTACAAATGATCCGACAAGGCTTGAGGAGGCACGTTTCCATATCGTTGCTGTTCCTACTCCCGTTAACCAAGACAAGACACCGGATTTATCTCCGGTGATTGGGGCTTCGAAGACCTTGGGTGCACACCTGAAACCTGGCTCTATTGTTGTTTATGAATCCACAGTGTATCCTGGTGTGACCGAAGATATTTGCGTTCCCATTCTTGAGAGTGAAAGTGGCCTTAAGTGTGGTGTCGATTTCAAGGTCGGTTATTCGCCCGAGAGAATCAACCCAGGCGATAAAGTTCATACTCTAACGACTATTAGAAAAATTGTTTCGGGACAGGACGCCGATTCATTGGCCGAAATTCAGAACGTCTACGATATTGTGATTGCTGCAGGAACATTTCCTGTTTCCACTATAAAAACAGCTGAAGCAGTTAAGGTTGTGGAAAACTCGCAACGTGATATCAATATCGCTTTCATGAATGAGCTTGCGATGGTTTTCGATCGAATGGGAATCGATACCTCTGAAGTTATCGCTGGCATGAATACCAAGTGGAACGCTCTTGGTTTTAGACCAGGATTGGTTGGAGGCCATTGTATCGGTGTTGACCCCTATTATTTCACCTATGAAGCAGAAAAACTGGGCTATCATAGTCAAATTATTTTGGCTGGGCGAAAAGTGAACGATGGCATGGGTGAGTTTGTTGCTGACGCCACTATTCGCGAAATGGTTCAAGCTGGCCTTGCTCCTGCAAAGGCTAGGGTCGGTGTTCTTGGCATTACTTTTAAGGAAAACTGCCCGGATGTTCGAAACTCGAAAGTTAACGATATTCTAAACAGACTAAATCAGTATGGAATTAATCCGTTGGTATGTGATCCTTGGGCAGATGCTTCAGATGCAAAAGTTTCATACGGCGTTGATCTCGTATCCCTTAACGATATTAAGGAGTTAGATGCCTTGATTGTGGCCGTTGCACACGATAAGTTTGTAGAAATGAATAGCGAGGATATCAAGGGTTTGTTTGCCTCCAAGCCTAATTCTGAAAAGGTTCTCGTTGATGTTAAAAGCATTCTTGATAAATCCGATTTTGAGGATTTTCGGTACTGGAGGTTGTAAGAGTTGATTAATGCACTGCAGATCTGTTCTTACTATTCCAGTAATTTCTATAAGCTCCTATTTAAAGAGCTATCTCAATTTAATATTAATTCCACGGTCTATTATTTTGCGGAAAATGGAACGCAACCTGGTCATTTGACTCCCGATGTTAAATTTTCAGAATGCTACGGATCTTTCGATAGACTCTTTTTTAAGAAAAAAGAAGACAAAGTTCTTCAGGCGTATGACGCATTAGGACTTGGGTCTAATTTCGACATAGCTCATGCTCACAGCCTCTTTGCAAATGGTTATATCGCCTATAAGCTTAAGAAACGCTTTGGAATTCCCTATCTTGTTGCTGTGCGGAACACTGATGTAAACGTCTTTTTTAAATATATGCCATGGTTGCGAAAGCTAGGCCTTGACATCATGGAAGAAGCATCACATATTGTTTTTATTTCTCCGTCTTATAAAAGTGCCGTTTTTGAGACATACGTTCCAAATATGCTTAAAGCTGAGTTACTAGATAAAACTGATGTAATTCCCAACGGGATAAACTCACTATTTACTTCCCAAAGACCACCCAGGCACGTAGAAAAGCAGAATGATGTAATCAATCTAATTCAAGTAGGCGATGTCTGTAGGAATAAAAATCAGGCAGGAGTTATCGCAGCTTGTCGTGATCTAGAAAAAGCCGGATACCAGGTAAAGTACCACGTTGTTGGTAAGGTGATAGAGCCCAAGATTGGTAAGATGCTAGCCAAGAAAGGTGCTATGTTAAATCCTGCTGTTTCGCAGGTTGATTTAATTGATTTCTACCGTTCGAGCGACGTTTTCGTTATGCCGTCTTTTACTGAGACATTTGGTCTTTCCTATATTGAAGCAATGTCACAAGGACTACCTGTTATTTTTTCAATTGGTCAGGGAATTGATGGCTATTTCGAAAAGGATACAGTAGGTTTTGCGGTTAATCCTAGTTCTCCGAAATCGATTGCAGAGGGTATTATTAAAGCCTATAACTCTCGGGCCAGCATGAGAAATACTTGTATTGATAAGGCTCGGGATTTTGATTGGAAGAAAATAGCCGGTAATTACCACAGAATATATTCCTCAGTTTTGGCTAGCGAGGCAAAATGGTAAGCCAAGTTCATCAGGAATCGGATGCAGGGATTTCAAACTTGAAATCCGTCTCGGTTAGTGCAATCGCAGAAGGTCTAGCTGCTATTGTTTTAATGCGAGTACTTTTAGATTTTTATTACGTTGACTTTGTTGTTCCGAACTACTGCTATCTTTATCATTTTTCCTTTTTTCCTACGGTTGAAAGAGCTATTGTTTCTTGGCTGATGCTTATGCTCACTGCCCCTTTGGTTTTATTAAAGGTAGAATCCCAAAGGACGTCAGATCTTTTATTTACCCTCCTCTATATAATTTCCTTTATACCGACAACGTCGATTGTTGCATTTCAAGGCGTTTTTTCCTGGCAATTCGTGGCTTCTTTTTTCACATATTGGGTTGTATTCATCTTTGCGCAGTTTCTAATACCTACTGTTAAGTTTAACGGAGCTTCGAAGGAGTCATCTTCCATTGGTTCTGCAGCCATTCTTGCTGTGTTGGTTCTTTCTGTTCTCGCTGTTTGTGCTTTATATTCCGGTTTTCATTTCACTTTTAATTTAAGCGATGTATATGAGTTG
Organism: Collinsella sp. LCP21S3_A9; assembly: GCF_052118785.1. NCBI lineage: Bacteria > Bacillati > Actinomycetota > Coriobacteriia > Coriobacteriales > Coriobacteriaceae > Collinsella > Collinsella sp. LCP21S3_A9. The sequence goes on from NZ_JBQKGN010000012.1 coordinate 42,214, forward strand.
AGAATGGAAGCCCGCCAATTCAAGATGCCTCTTCTACTAACATTTTTATTCTCAGCTGCGAAATACGTACTTCCTTTGTATTGTGTATTATTTTTATCGCAGGATCGGAAAACTGCGGCAGTACTTGTGGCGTTGGTTCAATTTCTGGCCTTTTCTGCTGATGGAACTAAATCAACTTTTTTTGCATTGGTATTTGCTATTTTGGCTTATCGTTTTGCACGGATAATTGATTGTAAGCTGCTAATTAGAGCATTTGTTGCTCTATTTTTAATTTCGTTCATCTTGTATTTATTGCACAGCACTGGAGTTGTTAATTATTTAGTAAGGAGAATTTTTCTAATTCCTGCGCTTCTGAATTACAGTTATTACGATTTTTTTTCAAGTCATGCAATTGATTTATACAGACAAAGTTTGCTTTCCAAAATTGGAATTAAATCTGCTTATAGCATTGATATAGCTAGAGTAATCGGTCTCTATTGCTTCAATGATCCGGCAATGAATGCAAATAACGGACTGTTTGCTGATGCGTATGCGAATCTTGGAATAATCGGATGTTTAGTGATGCCTTTGGCTGCAGTATTAGTTTTCCGTTTCATTGAGGCGTGTGCGAGCGGTATTTCCGGAAAGGTATTAGCCGCTGCATTAATTTCCGCATCATTTACTTTCAATTCATCTTCCTTTTTCACTGTTCTTCTTACGCATGGTGTTGCTGCGTTGTGTCTTGCGCTTTATTGGCTTCCGCGCAACTCGGCTGATAAGTCAATTAGTAAAATTTTTTCTCAATAAACGAAGGTTGTGCATCGGATGAATAAAAAGAAAGCCGTGATAGATGTCTTTCTTAATATAGTTGCAGTTGCATTGCCAACGTTGGTACTGCAACTTATTGCGTTCCCCTTAGTCGCGGGCCATGGAAATGGTCAAGCTTACGGTCTACTTACAGCTGAGTACTCGCTTATGAGCTTATTACCTGGAACTCTTGGAACAGCACTGAATAATATTAGGCTTCTTCACGATGGAAAATACGGAGAGAGCAGCGGTGACTTTCAGTTGCTATGCTTCAGTTCCTGTGGCTTAACGATCTTAGGAACCTTACTGGCATTAGTTTATATGGGTGTTGATAGCCTCACTGGACTTATTTATGCTTGCCTCGCAAGTGTCCTTTGGTGTGTCCGTGAGTATCTGCTAGTGGCTTTTCGTATACAAATCAATTACAAATTGATTCTTATTAATAACGGGCTTCAAGCTATTGGGTATCTTCTTGGCTGTATTATTTATTTACAAGGTGGAGATTTCGCACTCGTTTTGCTTGCGGGGCAATTTCTTCCAATTTTGCATTTGAGTTTATTTAGCGATCTTTGGCGTGAGCCTTTGCGTAAAACACCGTCTCTTGGCTATATGGCGGGTGAAACCTCAATGTATGCTCTTTCTGTCTTTCTTGGTCGAGCACTGACTTATTCGGATCGAATTTTACTGATTCCAATTGTTGGTGCAAGCTTAGTTGGAGCCTATTACGCATCTTCGCTCGTTGGAAAAATACTGTCTATGATCGTTAGTCCTTTGACGACAGTAATGCTAACTTATTTGGCCAAAGCTAAAGGAAGGTCAGATAAGCAATTTTCTATCACGTTTGCTTTTGGGTCAATTCTAGTAGCTGTTGGAATGGTTGGAGTCATCTTATTTGCCAGACCTGTCCTCGCGGTTCTTTATCCAGCCTACGTCGATACTGCAATGGAATTTGTGTACATTGTTTCGCTATCTGGACTAATCAACACATTTGCTTCCATGCTAAACCCATTTATTGTCAGGTTTTATCCGATGAAGTGGCAAGTAATTATTAATGCTTCCGTTTTAATTGCTTACTTGGTTTTCTCTTTTGGGTTACTGAGTGCATTTGGACTCATTGGTTTTTGTATTGGAGTCCTAGCTGCCAATATCCTCAAGCTTGCACTAACTGTTGGTATTTACTGCCGATCTCGTGTGTTGGAAGGCTGATAAAATTGCTGCACGATTTTGCCCGGAAGGCAGTTGGGGCTAAGAATCATGAACCAATTAGAGATGCCCTAAGACGGCATGAGGTGTGCGCCCTGTCTAAGATTGATCGAAGCATAATTTATCAAGATGACCTAAGGCTTGCCCTTCGCAGTGTCGGCATCAACCCCGGAGATATTGTTATGGTTCACTGTGGATGGCGCAGCTTCTATGGATATATGCGCGGGGGGGGTCGCTCTCTTCTTTAGTTGATATGCTGCGTGCTTTGGTTGGTGATAGCGGAACTTTGCTAATGCCGAGCTATGGATACTCGAAAGATTTTTTCGATGTCAGGAATACTCCTTCGAATGCCGGTGCTTTGTCTGAGATGTTTCGGCTGCAGGCTGATGTTGTTCGTTCTGCTGTTCCTCATTTTGCAATTGCGGGCATCGGACCAGCCACCGAAATGCTATTCCAGGATTCATTTAATTGCTCCTACGGTTTTGATGACTGTGCACCGTACACTAAGTTTCTTCATGCAGGCGGGAAGGTCCTTCTATTAGGATTGCAAAAACATCCCTGCAAGATCAGCGCATTTCATCGAGGGATTTGGCTTGCTGATTCTAATGGGCATATTCCGCCAGATTGGGTACAGCAGGACCATATGCATTTAATTGATGAATGTGGCAACACTGAAGAGAGGCTTGTGCTTCGCAAACGTGCAGGTATCAAAAATGACAATGCTGTATTCCGTGCAGCATTTGATAGAGTGCCTAAAGAACAGGTGAACCTTGGTGCTCTCAATATATGCTCTTTCAAGGGTAGTTCTGCTGTCGACGTGGCGTTCGCTTGGTCTCGTGCTGGGAGATTTCTCTATAGAGGAATGTAAGTTGTTATTCGGGTACCTATTCATTTCCCCTTTAACCTACCTTTACATGGAGTTCAAGCGTTTTGGGAATAACTCATCTTTGCTAGTCGAAGTTATTTTGAACGTTTAATTGTCCTGATACGTTTGGATGCATTATGAAGTTGATCCTCTAATTTGAGCTATTTCATTTAGTAGAGGGGTTTAATTTTGAGACTTTTAAGTACTATCCAGGCTTTTTAATATAGTCAAACATAGGTTAATGCTAACCACTATTTTGCGAATTAATTTGAGTATTTAGTTCTTTGACAATTGGAGAATGACATGAAGATCGCTGTCGCCGGTACCGGCTACGTCGGCCTGTCCCTCGCCGTCTTGCTCTCGCAGCACAACGAGGTGCGCGCACTGGACATCGTGCCCGAGAAGGTCGAGAAGATAAACAGCTACGTATCGCCCATCCAGGACGACGAGATCGAGCGCTTCCTGGCGGAGGCCAAGGCGGGGGAGCGCGAGCTCGACCTGCATGCCACCGTCGACGTTGCAGAGGCATACACGGGCGCCGACTACGCCGTCATCGCCACGCCCACCAACTACGATTCCGATAAGAATTTCTTTGATACTTCCTCCGTCGAGGCCGCCATCGCCGCCGTTCGCTCGGTGAACCCGGACGCCTGGATCGTCATCAAATCGACCATCCCCGTCGGCTACACCGCGGGCCTTTGCGAGAGGCTGGGCGACAGCAAGATCTTCTTCAGCCCGGAGTTCCTGCGCGAGAGCAGGGCGCTCTACGACAACCTGCACCCCAGCCGAATCGTGGTGGGCGCGCCGAAGGAAGACGCTGACGCCGTCGCGGCTGCCGAGCGCTTCGCGCGCTTGCTTGCCCAAGGGGCGGACTCCGCCGAGTTGGAGCGTGTGAACGCCGACGGAACTATCGGCATCCCGGAGCTCGTGCTGGGCACCACCGAGGCCGAGGCCGTAAAGCTCTTCGCCAACACATACCTGGCGCTGCGTGTGGCCTACTTCAACGAGCTCGACACCTACTGTGAGGTCCGCGGCCTCAACACCCGCGACGTCATCGACGGCGTGTGCCTGGAGCCGCGCATCGGCAGCCACTACAACAACCCCAGCTTCGGCTACGGCGGCTACTGCCTGCCCAAGGACACCAAGCAGCTGCTGGCCAACTACAAGGACGTGCCCCAGAACCTAATCGAGGCCATCGTGGAGGCCAACCGCACCCGCAAGGACTTCGTGGCAGACGAGGTGCTGCAGATGGTGTGGGACCGCGTGTACGCCGGCAAGGAGAAGCCGGTCGTCGGCGTGTACCGCCTGACGATGAAGTCGAACTCCGACAACTTCCGCGCGAGCTCCATCCAGGGCGTCATGAAGCGCGTGAAGGCTAAGGGCGTGCCCGTGGTGGTCTACGAGCCCACGCTGGACGCGCCGGAGTTCTTCGGGTCCGAGGTGACCCACGACCTGGAGGCCTTCAAGGCCGGCAGCGACGTGATCGTCGCCAACCGCTGGAGCGACGAGCTCGCGGACGTTGCGGACAAGGTGTACACGAGGGATCTGTTTAAGAGGGATTAGGGGAGAGGATTCTCAACCGCGATTTTAGCCTTATCTATGAGTCGCATTGTCAAGAAAGAGGTCATATCGGCTAACGCCGATATGACCTCTTTTGGTATAAGACTGATTCCTTTTGCAGCTGGTGACCGATGCGTTGTATATAGCACGTTACGCAACGAACTCCATTTTCCCTGCATTTAGCCTTGAGCATCAAGAACGGAGCATCGCCCGTGCTGCAATCGACTGCGTCGGGCCTCTTGATCCAGTCCGACAGGCTTCCTCATGCGGGGCTTTCCTGAAGATTTACTCGGTGTCCTTGCAAAAGAATCGTATGCAATACCGAGAGGCGCAGGCTACTGTAATGTGTGCTGCTTTTCGTGTGTCCTCATTAAGCAAGTAGATACGAGAGTCGACTTAATTGAATTGCCCGATCCGGGCCTTGACCTTGGTTCATGGATTGTTGTTATTGACAATCCCTGTGAACTTATATCTAGGCTTAGGACAGCCGTTCTGCAATTGGGTTATGACTTTGTAGCTGCTCCGGTTGAATATAGAGATAGCGTTCAGTTGAATACCTCTGAAGTTGTTAAATCAACAATGGATTTAAAATCTCATAATCCATTACCTGCTTATATGGTTTTTCCAAATGGGATTCCACATTTTAATGCAGGAGTGTTTGTAAAGAATGTTCGTTTTGCAAACCAAGCTGAATGGCGTATCGCCGTTAATAGGAATGAACGCTCATATGAGCCTCTAATTCTTAAACTTGGCGATCTAACTGATATCGCTCATTTGACTAGGAGAACGGAGCTTGCTGAAGATTTGCAACGGGTGCGCGGTTGTTCGGTTCCCTATTTGACTCGGGGGTGCTTTGGAACGAAGACTTCTCAAGAACTATCTCAGGATCTCTTTAAGTTGGGAAATGAGGAGGTCTTTATTACGCTGACGATTGGATAGCGCACAATAAGCGAGGATAGAGGTAATGGACTGGTGACCGCTCTTTGTTAAATAGACGCTAGGGGGTCGCCCCTACACCAACATTTTCGGCACGAATGCCTTTCACCGACTGGCAAAACGATTTACACCTAATTTTGGGAGCCGATCACAGGTTTCCTTCTTCGCCCGATATCTGATCTCGCTACACTAATAGCTGCTGCTACCAGGTGGTTTTCTGGCGCGGCTTCCATTGGCTCTTGCGAAGATCGGAGCGGTTATGTTTGCTGCCGCGTTCCACACTAGCCGTCACTACATCCTGTTTACTGTCATGGCCTGCCTATGCGTTTTGCTGGGCGGGCCTTCTTATGCCGCGGGCGCGGACAGCCTGTTCATCGCGGGCGCCACGTACTACGAGCCGGGCATATCGGGCCCCGGTTGGGCCTGGACCGATGCCGGCCACCTGGAACTTAACGGATACACAGGCGAGGCTATCGGCGCCAAAGGCGACCTGGTGGTGACGCTGACCGGGCAGAACACTGTTGTCGAGACGAGCGCGCCCGACGTGGACATCTCGCGTTGCGGCATGGAGGTGTGGGGCGATCTGACGCTCGGCGGCGCCGGATCGCTGGTGGCCACGGGCTCGCAGTGCGGGATCTACGTGTCGGGGACGCTCGCGGTGGACGGCTGCAAGGTTGACGCGCGGGCCGACGGCGCCGGCATCGCGGATGATGCACGGGTGGCCGGCGTGATCGCGGACGGTCTTGCCGTTCGCGGCGCCGGGCGCGTTGTCGCCGCGGGCGCGGGCTCCGGGGCGGGCGTGCGCGCCTATGGTGTGTGTCTGCTGGGCGGGGCTGCCGGCGGCGGCGCGGCCGGGCAGCTTTTCGTCGATGCGTCCTGGCTGGATGCTTCGGGCGCCGAAGGCGGCGTCGCCTGCCTGGGCGGGTCGCTTGCATCCGCGCGCTTTGTGGCACCTGCGGGCGGGGCTTTTGGCGCAGGCGGCGTGGTGGATGCCGACGGGCCCGCGGCGCGTGTGACGATCGAGCCCGTGGATACCACGGCGCCGGCGGGGGAGACCGGCGGGCCCGATGTGCCGGGCGATGGCCCGTCCGCCCCTGGCACCGACCCCGCTACCGGCGAGCCCGCTGCAGATCCGTCGACGAATCCCACACAAAAGCCCGCGGCCGCGACTAAGACGGTGACCACGACCACAGTGGCCAACACCACGGCCGCCAAGGTTTCTAGGCCGAAGGCCGCCACCGTGACCTCCTCGTCGCTTCCCAAAACCAGCGACACAAATTGGATCGCCGTGTCCGCATTGCTGTTCGTGCTGGGAACAGCGGTTCTTAAAGCTGCACGCCGTTGCTGATGCTCCCGATTTCCGGAAGTGTTGTCATCGCCGCCGAACTTTTCAATGCAGCCCTAGCGGGCAAGGGCGTGTCAGATAATTCAGCCTTAGATTATGCAACGGTATCGAAGGTGGTTACCGGACTTAAGAGTCCAATATCAATGCAATTGGAGTTTCAAGGCAAATATTTGTCCAAAATAAACAAATATTGCTTTTAAAAGCATATAATTCTTATTGTTCTTCCGGTGTGCCTGTGGTAAGCGAACAATATCTAGAAAGATTCCGACAATGATCCTCAATTTTTCTTTTAAGAATTACCTCAGTTTTCGAGATGCCCAGCAATTTTCATTTGAACCGATTTCCAGTAAAAAAGAGTTTGGTCCCGTTCGCGTAGCTGCAGTGTACGGCGCCAATGCCTCTGGTAAATCAAATTTCTTAGACGCCCTGAGTTTTGTCTCTTACTTTGTTCGCACAAGCTACGCAGCGGGCGATGTGAAGTCTCAAATACCCATCGTCCCCTTTTTACTTGACTCGGAATCGCGAACAAATGACACAGAATTCTCGATAGATTTTATCGCCAACAACTTAAAGTATGAATTTTCATTTGGTGTAAACAAAAATGAGGTTACATACGAGAATCTCACCGTGTATCGATCAAAACAGCCGTCCCTTCTCTATGACCGCTCATCGATAAACGGGGAACAGTCAATTAAATTTGGTAGCACCTTTACAGGTGCCAAAAAACAACTTTGGGATATCACGCGCAATAATTCTTTGTTCTTATCTGCCGCCGCGGCGGCTGGAAGCGATGTAATTCAACCCGCATTCGCAGCTCTTGCAAATGACATCAATCTTTATGATGCAACGCATTATCTAGCAGAGCTCGCCACCATAAAAAAGCTGTTTATCAACGATGACGCACGAGCTCACATGCTATCTCAGCTCATTAAATATGCTGACATCGGAATTGACGGCATGGATGTCCGTCAAGCGGAAGGCGCCATGAGTTTAAAAGACTCGCTCGTTGGACTCGATGAGATTCCGGAAGAGGCACGTAATAAAATTGCAGAAGACTTTAAATGGTCGTTCGCTTATGACCTGTTCTTCCACCACAAAGGCTCGGGAGATGGCTTTTGGCTGGACTCCGCCCATGAATCGGAGGGTACAAAAGCTGCGCTGGCGTTTTTCTCGGTAGCATTACGCTCTTTAAGCGGCGGGGCCACAACAGTAATTGACGAGCTTGATTCGAGTCTTCATCCTACGCTCCTGCGCGACTTCGTCTCACTGTTCGCCGATCCCGACACAAATCCAAATGGCGCGCAGCTAATCTTCTCAACCCATGATGTCACCTTGATGACGCGAACCAGCCCCATGGAAGAGGTGCTCGAACGTGACCAGGTCTGGTTTGTGGAAAAGGACTCTGAAGGTACTTCGCAATTAATTGCCGCGATGGAGTATTCCCCTCGCGCAAATGAGAATCTGGGGCGCAATTACTTAAACGGTGTCTATGTGCCGCTGCCCAACCCAAGTTTTCATCAACTTGTGGCCCAACTCATGAAGGAGGGCGCTGATATAAATGGCTAAGGCAGAAAGGAGAGGGCTTGCTCTTGGCCGCAAAAAGCAAACAAGAGCCAAAAGAAAGCGCCACTTAATTGTGTCCAATGGCAAGGTGACCGAAACCGAATACTTCAACCACTTAATCAGTGAGATGGACGTTCGCGGAAGCGTGCGGTATCGGCATATAGACGGAGATCCCTTGAAGGTGGCCAAGCAGCTGTCGCGAGAGCTCGAGAATGATAAAAAGGCAGTTAAAATAGGTGAAATCGAAGCATTGAGTTCCGCATGGATTGTTGTCGATTCGGATGAGTTCAGAAACCTAGCCGTGGCAGAACGAGAAGCAAAGGCCAAAGGTGTAAGGCTTGCAATCTCTAATCCATGCTTTGAAGTGTGGCTCATCGATCATGTGTCACCATGCCCGGAAACTTTTGCATCGACTCCCCAATGTGAGAAAAGGGCGCGCAACCTTGGTGTATTAAAGACCACCGACCCCAACAGGTCGTCTGCGTCTAAGTTCAAGTCTGTAAATCTAGAAATGATTGATGGCAAAAAGGACCAGGCTTTGGCCAATGCCGCAAAGCACAATACCGATGATAAACGCCGCGCAAGAGAAGCAAATCCGGACAACGTTGCCGCCTATCAGGTATGGACAGATTTGCCTGATCTTGTAGATGATGTATTTGGGTCGGGCCAATAGTGTGATTATCCCGTGCTACGGCCAGTCACACTATTTCCCAAGAACCTCAGGTCAAATTCCCCATACATTTTCGAGCTTGCCGAACGCCATAAAGTTGGACCGGCGGTTTCGGCGCTGGTCCCCTGATGTTTTACCGTTGAGCGGCAATTATCCATGATCTCGCCTACCGACATATCCACTGCGGTCTCCCGCGTGCTGGCTCGCTACGACGTCCGCGAGGCATATCTGTTTGGCTCGTTCGCCCGAGGCGAGCAAACGCCAGAAAGCGATATTGACTTGCGTCTAGCCTGCGGCGCCACGATGACGTTTGGCGCGCTATATGTACTTTCACTTGAGCTCGAAAAGGAACTTGGGCGAAAGGTTGATATAGTCACCAACCCACCAGAGCACATGCGCCCGGCCTTCCGCAAAAATCTCGAACAGGATGAGGTGCGTCTCTATGAAGCGAAGTAAACGTGACAAGGAGCTTACAGATACCATCACGCAGCTCACTCTGCACGCCGAGCCCAACACGGAAAGCCTTGAGGCAATTCACGAGAGCGATGCGTTCTTTGCCAGGGGGAATCCCGGCCGCTTCGACAACGCCGCCGACCTAATCGATGCGGCTCTAAAAGCCCCTGAAGTGTGAGAGAAATCAATCACCGAAGAGGCGATGGTCTCGGAAGTGTCAGACTGGCGAGGTTCGTACCTCGCCATTTTTTGCACATCGGTGGTTATCGGAAATATCCCGCTGGCTAGCGTAGCCCGAACTCGTGGTGATATAGTTCCGACCAAAGCAAGGCTGACTTGGGATGGATTCAGCTGGGTTCCCGAATGGGGGTAGGTCCTTTTGACCGAGAATTCCTTTGCTCCTGGGGTCAAGCCTTGCTTTTACTTGCTGCATTCGGGTTAGTTAGAACGGCTTGCCGCCTTGGGTTAACGAGCACGGTTGCAAGGTCTTATAGGAATGCTCCAATTCACGCCGCGTTACGTCTAGGCTGCTCCTTATACTCGAATATAACCACTAAGGAGGTAGTCATGTTTTGGAGCTATGTTCAGCTTGATGATGGCACTCAATTTGCCTACTCAGAGACAAGAGAAGACGGAACCGTTCGCTTGGCCGTCGAGCGCCCGGTTGACTTTGGCTTTGACCATGCGGAATGCTTCTTGCCTGCGGTCAAATGGTTCAACGTCGAAGGATTTACTGCTGATGACCTCAATTTCTTGACTGAATTCGTTAGATCAAACGCCCCGTTTATCTTCGAGCTCGCCGAACGCCAAAAAGCCGGACCGGCGGTTTCGGCGCTGGCCCCCTGACGTTCTACTGTTAAACGCCCAATTGAGACATGGTTTCACTTGCTGACATATCATCTGCGGCCTCCCGCGTGCTGGTTCAATACGACGTCAGCGAGGCATATTTATTTGGTTCGTTTGCCCGAGGCGAGCAAACGCCTGATAGCGATATTGACTTGCGCCTAGTCTGCGGCAACACCATGACGTTCGGCACGCTTTACGAACTCTCCCATGAGCTCGAGAAGGTACTTGGGCGAAAGGTTGATATCGTCACCAACCCACCAGAGCACATGCGCCCGCCCTTCCGCAAAAGCATCGAACAGGATGAGGTGTGCATCTATGAAGTACTGTAGCAGGTAGAGGCGTCGGTGTGCTCCAGTGTGGTCGGCAAGTCTGAATTTTGCCGCATACTTCCGGATTCGGAGAGTCTTAGAAGTCAGTATTGAACTCAAACTCCGTTCCATACACCCTCTTGCACTTGAATACAGGTATCGCCCTAGCGATAGCATGCTATACTATCGCTAGGGCGATACCTGTTAGGAGACTCGCGTGGAACTGTGGCATGGTTCTCAGAAGATCATTGAGACTCCCCAGATTGGCCTGGGGAATGTCCATAACGACTATGGACAGGGATTCTATTGCACAGAGAGCCTCGACCTTGCAAGGGAATGGGCGTGCTCGCGTGATGCCGATGGCTTTGCGAATCGCTATGAACTCGATATGGCCGATCTCAACGTACTCGACCTGCTATCGCCGCAATATTCAGTTCTGCATTGGATAGCATTGCTTGTAGAGCATCGTTCATTCCGAAAGGACACCGCCGTCGCTGTGGGGGCATGCGAATACCTTCGCGATCATTTTTTGCCTGATGCTAACGCTTACGATGTGATTAGAGGGTGGCGTGCGGATGACTCGTACTTCAGCTATGCCAGGGCGTTTGTAAACAATACGATCACCATTGACCAGCTCGGTCGAGCGATGAGGCTCGGTAACCTTGGAGAACAGATTGTGCTCAAAAGCGAGCGCGCGTTTAAGAGCATTCGTTTTGCTGGATTTGAACGTGCTCCACAAGCTCTATATGGCCCATTGGCCAAGGACCGAGATGAGTTGGCAAGGGCGCAGTATCGGGAATTGCTTACCGAAAACCCGTTTGAGGGAATTCGTATCGTCGATATCGTTCGAGAGGGGATGACAGAAAATGACCCACGCCTACAGTGAGATGTATCTCGAGGATGCCATGAGAACGCTGGGCGAGGCGGTCGACTTTGCCCTCTGTGACCAAGGGCTGAGTCCTGTCGAACTAACGACAATCCTATTGAATTCTCGCGAGATGAGTCAATTCGAGCGTGGTGTGGCGCGCGTTGTCTGCGGCATGTCGGGTGACGAACTTGCGCGTGAAATAATTGCCAGTGCGGGACTGAAACCCGCAGAATGTAGGGAGAGCTATCCGCTTGATCGTTCGCCTCAGTATTGGGCGGGCTGGGTTTTGGCTTATTCGCAATGGGCGAGCAGCTTGAACTTTAACGAGCTCTTTGAAGTCGCCCCGCTTGATTGGATTATCGGTTCGTATTCCCCGCTTCACGAGGCGTCGGAAGATACATTCGCAGAGATAGTCATCGATAAATGGAACAAAGCCCAGGCAGACAAAAAGGGCCTCAAAGCGGCACGAAAGGCGGCCGGCCTAACGCAAAAACAGCTCGCCGCCCAATCGGGGGTTAAACTTCGCGCTATACAGCTCTACGAACAGAATCAGCTGGATTTGCGCCGCGCCTCGGTCTCTTCGGCATTGGCGCTCGCAAACACCCTAAACTGCGCGATCGAAGACCTCGTCTGGCAACCGGTCGCCCTGGAGTACGACTCGCGGGCCATTCCGTTCGTAAAGCTATAGAGGAGGCAGTCATGCCTTGGAACTACGTTCAACTAGATGACGGCGCCAATCACGTTGCTAAAGAAGGTCATTCAACTGCACACGAGGCAAATTCACCATCATCGATTTTGCTCGCCGGCGTCACGTCGATCGATGAAGCTATTCGACTGACCATTGAGGGCATGCCCAACGCGCTCAGGCTCTTGGAGGACTCATGATGGCGGATACGCAGCGGAGCGCTCATCCGTTCGCGCCGCTCGCGTTCAATGATGCCGGTTCGCTCGAATCTATGGCCGCGGCCGTAATGCGCCTACACAGCACGCTGATGACGGTCAGGCGCTGCTATACAACCGACGCCACAGGCGGCCGGGCCGCGCTTGAGCTTGGACGCGTCGAGTCCGTGCTTGCGGGTGCATTCTGTACGATATTCGGCCAATCGCCGGCCGACCGCTTCGCAGACATCTTTGACCAGGTCACCTACGTGGCCGAGCACATGGTCAAGGACCACATCTTTGAGGACGGTAACAAACGCACCAGCCTTGTCTTTGCGTTGTCCGTCCTAAGGTTCGCCGGCACCCCGGTCGTGCTGTCCGACAGCCCCGAGCCCAAAGACAACCAGTACTACGTCTGGATCCAAGACCTCGTATCCGGAAACCGCTCTCGCGCCGATCTCGCGGAAGAGCTTAGGCGCAATTGCGTTGTGTGTCTCGACTGCGCTTCGCCCGTATAGAATCAAACCTTCCGCACGCTGGTTACTGAATGGGTTGGACACCGCATGGAACTCCCTAGCACCCTGTGCAGCAATGTGTGTGACTTCGCGTTTTGCCCCGAGCCCTGCTACGACCGCCTGGTTGACCTCGCCGATCCCGAGGACTGGGGTCCCAGTAACCGCATCCTCAAAAACTACCTGTCGTTTTCTTTTAGCCGCGCGGTGTTCCTGACCGAGCGCGACGCGGACCAGACCGCCCCGCAGCTAGCTACACGCTCGCGGTGCCTCAGTTCTATGGTGGCCGAATCCAGCTGGTCCTGCCGCTGTGCCTGACCGGCGACAAGCCCGAGCTGGCGCTGACCATCCAGCGCGAGGACGGCTTTTACGCCGCGCGCACCTGCCTCAGACTCGACATGGCTTACAACAACGCGCGACTCATTTGCCGCCCCGAGACCTTGTGGATCAAGCGATAAAGGGTGGTTTAGCTGCGGGTTTGTCGGTTGCTTTGGTTGCTTTGGCATGACTGGCGCCCACGAATTTAAAATCGAGGGCAAAAAGTTCTTGGTAAACTACGCGCGGCTATGTTAGTATCTCTTTTGCCGAAAGGCGACGGGCGATTGGCTCAGGGGTAGAGCATATCCTTCACACGGATGGGGTCACAAGTTCGAATCTTGTATCGCCCACCATCAAAAGCACAGGTCAGAGGTGTTAAGCCTCTGGCCTTTTTCTTTTTGACACCAAGGGTGACACCAGAACTGACACCAAAATCGAATCGTAGTCGTATAAGGTGTCATTTTATATCGCGCCCTTTTTGCTGATGCCATTGCATGTTTTATATAAAACGCATGCGTATTTTCATTGAATTCCCCATCTGATTCGAGCGTAAATGTGGAGACAGGGACCACACGCCCAGAGCTCCTTCCAGCGGAATTGTATTGCACGAGGGATCTTCGGCAGAACTCGTTAAGCTATTGGTTTGCTTCCGGTACTTACCCGCATGATGGCCCAGTAGATAATCGGCCATGCCCGTGATCCGCACGGCCCGCGGCCGAAACCAGGGGAGGCGCAAATGGACGAAATCGTCTGCGCAAACACCGCATTTCGCTATTGGCGCTGCCCACCGCAGGTGCGCGATCTCTACCCGCGCCTGCCCAACTCCGAAGACGGCTGGCGAGCTCTATCCCAAGCCCCTTTCGTAACCGACGTCCTCAAGACCCCGATTATCGCTGTAGCTTCGCCAGGTTCTTGTAATCACCACTCGGGATTGCGCTCCACTATTCGCTGGGAAGGGGCATCGGAAGCCAGCGCAACAATCGACACTCATTTAGGCTTTAGTGTCACCAATCCGCTTAACACGTTATTTACTATGACACGCTTTGTGTCTCAAATAGATCTCGTGCTGGCTATGTACGAACTATGCGGCTGGTTTTCTGTTTTCGAGCCAACTCCCGCTGCCGAAATACAGCTAAAAATGGCAGAAGAGGAGAATCGCAATTCCAGCACGCAGGATCTGTTCGAACTTGGAGAAGGCGAAGACGAGGTTCCTTGGAAACGAGTTTATGCCCACGCAACCGTTAAGGTCCCAGATAATGAAGGCCAAACGAACAAGCGTGAGGATGGAAGAGAGGTTACGAAACTCAAAGGTACTTCTCTTTGGATGAGAAAGCCGCTTATCGAACTGAGCGACCTGCATCGATTCGCCGATAAGGTCAAAAGTCAAATGTGGGGAAAGCAGTTTTATGATGCCGCTCAACAGGTTATCGGCATTGCTGCATCTCCACTCGAGGTCGCGGGAGTCCTGCTCCTAAGTCGTTCTCGACGTCTAGGTGGTTCAGGTTTCAGATACGTGTACCTCAACGATTTAACCCCTCTATCCGAGGCAGCCCAAAGCATCGCAGGTCAAAAGGTCTGCTACGGCGACATCGTGATTGTAAACCCAATGCTAATGAAGGCAGTAATTATCGAGATTCAAGGTGAAGTCATCCATGGATCAGGCGCGGTACTTGACCACGATGCGGAACGTATGACTGCGCTCCAGAGCATGGGTTTCGACGTGTTCCTGGTAACCCACGATATGCTTAACGACAAAAAGCAGCTAGACACCATAGTCAAAAGCGTCTGCAGTCGTTTGGGGATTCGATATAAAGCCAAATCCGAGGCGATGAAGCGCGCCGAAACGCGACTGCGAGCAAATGTTTTGTGCAACTGGTTGGAAATCGGGAATTAGCCGGCAACGAGATACTAGAACAACCTTGTTTGCCTGCCAGTGAATTAGTGCCATTTCAAAACCATGCCGGATTACGGGGCTGGACCCGGACCGGCCGTCCATACCCTGCATTTCACGAAATTCGCAAGTCGTCTACCTGCGGTTTTGATTTTACCGATTACGGCATCCCCGAGGGTTCCCGGCCTGGCCCCGTAAAGCGGCATGGTTTTGAGATCGCCGGGTGGGCGGGAGCGCGATTGGTCCCGATAATGGGCCTGGTGCCGGCGGGATGGCCGTTGGGCGGATGGCGGCCCGCGCCGCGGAAGCGAAAAAACGGCGGTCGGCGGGACTCGAGATGTCCCAAGGGCGCCGGAGAGGGGGGGCGGCGCCCACGCCGCCCCCCCC
>NZ_JBQKGN010000013.1:0-54623 GCF_052118785.1 Collinsella sp. LCP21S3_A9
TGAGGACCAGGTCTTCGGCGTTCATGCTGCCCCCATCATCGCGGTCTACGGGGTCAACGATATGGCACCGTGGGGACACATGTATGTCAATCCTGGTCTAACAGAGCCTTATTTAATCCTCTATATCGGAGGTCAAAAGAAGGAATATCTGTATATCGCTCTGTTTATGCTAAGCCAGTACTTGATTGAGCTAATAGTTCGAGGATACGAAATAAGTTCGCCCCTTTATTATTACTTCCATAATTTTTTTTCGGTGCCCGTAGTAATCAAGTCGCTATTATATTTCGCCTGCGCCTTTCTCATATGTCATTTATTCAAGGGGGCTGTTGGAGGGTCAAAAACGTGGATATTGACATTGGTGGAAGCGCCATTGTTCATCTGGCTCATCATGTTCCCTTTGTTAAAGGTGCGTACAGGATTCTTGTATATTTGTTATTTATTGCCATTCCAACTTCTGGTTATCGTACTAGCCTTTATCGGTAGCAGGTCCTTTGGCAAAACAGTGCATAAGAGCATGTTTTTAAGGTTAGATATGTTCTTGCGACTGGTTGGAATCCTTGGATTAATGACTGTCTTTGAGGATATTCTTACGGGGTTACATTATGGGCTAAATAATGATGTTGCAAGCCTAGTAACTAGCGGCGCGATTCGAAGCCGCAATTTTGGCGAAAGCGTCTCCCAGATAGTTGTTGCCGCATATCTTATTGTTGTTGCGGCGCGTTTTTTTGTTGACAAGATCACAGTGAAACCGATCAGCTATGAAGCCTTGACAGGAGAGCTTTCGGAAGAAATCATAGACGCCTATGCGACATCTATTGGCCTTAGTCTCAGAGAGCGAGAGATTCTGGGATTCTTGCTCAAGGAGAAAAGCACACAGGAGATATCCGAACTGTTGTTTATTTCGACTGGCACCGTCAAATCTCATACACATAACATTTACCAGAAGGCCGATGTTAGCAACAGGATGCAGTTGCTGCAGAAAATCAGATGTTCATAACGTTGATTACGTTGGGCTAATCAATATGAATCCCACTTCCTTTTGTTTATACAGCTTAGCGCTTTATGAACCCTGGTTCATAAAGCGCTAAACCAGGGTATAGGCTAAGATTGAACATATTTATCGAGACCAGTTCATGTGAAAGCGGATCGGAAAATTACATAATTTTGTCATTAGGTTGTCGGCAACGAGGGGCCTCTGCTTTAGCCATCAAGTTATCGGCAACACGGAACCTCTGAAAGAGAAGGTGACAAGATTATGAGAAGAAAGATAGCCTGCGTATTGTGTTGCGCCAGCCTATGTTTAAGCATGGTGGCAGGACCAGGATGTTCTGCAAATAATACGCAAGGTGGGTCATCAGACGGCACGCTGGCAAATTCCGGATCAACTTCTGAAAACGAAGAGTTTGACGGGAAGTTCGATGCAACCGTCAACGCAGGAAATGCGCAAGAAGTTGTGTATGTAAATGGCTCTTGGTTTGACATGGGAAAGCAGTATGGCTTACAGCAAAAGGATCAGTTAGAGAATAACTGGACAGCTGTAATGGCTTCAATTTATGCAGAGGCAGACGATGCCGCATATAACGAAGCTATGGGTAAGATTCTGAAACATTATGAAGAGGATGATCCATCTGTATTTGATTTCTTGTCGGGAGTAGCTGAGGGGGCAGGAGTCTCAAAGGAAGATGCAGTAGTTGCAGTTATGGGTTCATCTGTTCTTAACTATGACCTCATGATGCATTTTGATCCAGAGAGCTCAAATGATCCAGAGCGTTCAAAAACATGTATGAATGTATCTGCTTGGGGAAGTATGACTCAGGATGGTCATCATCTTGGAGCCGCTAATCTTGATGCAGTCAGCACAACACCCGCCGCAATGTTCTCGAGCATGGTTTCTTATCCGAAACATGGCAATGCAGTCATTGCATCAGGTGGATTGCAGGGAAATGCGTTCATGAACTCTAAGGGCCTTATTATTACCTATGCCGGAGGGCCTACGGCATCGCCAAGCGATGATGCTAAGACAATCGATAGGGAAGGCACCTTCCTCGATACTTTGTTTGCTTATTGGTACACAGCCACAAAGTGCGATACGGCAGACGAAGCAGTCAAAATGCTTACGAAAACTGAGTGGATTCACACGGGTAACATCAACGTTTCCGACAACAAGGGAAATGCGTATCTCATCGAGCAAAAAGATAATGCATATGTAGTACGCAAAGCCGGTGACTACGGTGAGACGGACTATCTAATTGCAGCGAATCATTTCAGGGATGAGCTCTGGATGAATGATTCATATGAGGCATATCCGGATAGCGTGCCAAGAGCCAATACTCTAGAAAAGGTTATGCAAGACGAGAGCGGCAGCGTTACCCCACTCACGCTCGCGAACGGACTCGGAAGCATTCGTTACTATGACGAGGGCAAATGGAGTGAGGAAAATTGGGACTTCGGTGGTTTCTATCAGTTCCACTCTCCAGAAGGCGATGACATAGAATTCAAGACAATTTTCAGGACAATTTTTGATGCAACTGATCAGGAAATGTATGTCTTGAGAGGTCATGACGAGAAATTCCGTTCAGACGTTCCCTATGGTACAGCTAATTACTACAAGCTTACCCTCGGAAAGAACATGCAGGCCACTAATAAGAGCGCAGAAATCGACGCGCGTATTGCGGTAAGAAATGCAGGAGCTGAATTGTATAAGAATGGCTCGGTGGATGACGAGTCCATGGAGTATTACAATAAGGCTGCTGAGGCGGTGCACACGGGATGCAATTACACCACTATGGCTGATTGCGCCAATGCGAAAGGCGATAAGGAGCAGGCTGCGATTATGTATGGCCTTGCTACTTCGCAGTTTGCCAATGCTCAGCGATACGCACAGGCATCTTATACTACTGAAAATGTAATTATTCAATAATCTTGCGTAACGCTCAGCTCGTCATTTAAAGAAAGCGGAAGTGATCTCGAACCCTCCCTAAAGATAACGCTCGAGATCACTTCCAAGATGTACCATCATGCCGATCATCTCGGCATGATGGTATTTTTCGTTTATTCGCACTGCCAGGCTTTCCTGCGCCTGACCCGGAGTTTTGATCGCGGAGGCCGGATTCGAACCAACGACCTCCAAGGCGCAGAGATTGACACGGGGGATCAAAATGCCCGCGCAGCAACTAGCTCGCCGTGCTATTTATCCAAAGAAAAACAGCTCAGAGAACAAGGCCTCTGAGCTGCTAAAAGTCTTGGTCGCGGGGGCAGGATTTGAACCTACGACCTCCGGGTTATGAGCCCGGCGAGCTACCAGACTGCTCCACCCCGCAATGTCTGGGCGCCTCATGTGCGCAAGAAAGAATATTACTCGGGAGTTCGGTGGACGGCAAGGAAACTCTCGTAGAGCATAATTCCTTCATATTTAAAACCCCTCAGCCCATATCACCGTAAACGAATCGCAGCCGAGCGCCGTCGACAGCACGTATACAATGGTGCGCGTCCTTTTATGCCGAAACCGGGAGTAGACATGCTGCTCGCTATCGATATGGGAAACACGCAGACGGCCATGGGCCTGTTTGACGGAGACGAGCTGGTGCAGTCGTGGCGCATGCCCACCGACCGCTCCTATACCGCAGATGAGATCCATGTGCGCCTGATGGGTTTTTTTAAGATGTACGGCCTTTCGCTCGACGCGGTCGACGCTATCGCCTTTGCGGGCGTGGTGCCGCAGCTCTCGCGCGAATGGCATGCCGTGGCCGACCGCATTGCCGCAGACGTCATCGTCATTGGGCCGCAGACGGCCGCCGTAACCAAGCTGCGCGCGGCGCGTCCCCGGGCCGTAGGTGCCGATCGCGTCGCCAACGCCGTTGCGGCTGAGACTTTCTACGGCGCGCCGGCAATCGTGGTGGACTTTGGCACCGCAACCAATATCGACGTCATCGATGAGGACGGCTATTACATTGGCGGAGCGATCGCGCCGGGCATCCGCATCTCCATGGATGCACTTGCCGCCCGCGCCGCCAAGCTCGCCAGCGTGCCGCTCGAGGCGCCCGAGCACGCCATCGGCCGCGATACCGAGGAGTGCATCAAGGTCGGCGCCGTGGTGGGCACCGCCGCTATGGCCGAAGGCCTGGTCGCGCGCATGAAGCGCGAGCTGGGCCGCGAGGATGCCAACGTTATCGCCACGGGAGGCCTCGCCGGCATCGTCGCCGATTCGACCGATGCCTTCGACGTGGTCGATGGACAGCTCACCATTAAGGGTATCTGCGAAATCTACCGCCGCATGCAGGAGCTGGGGCAAGACAGGGACCGGAGCCAAGCGTGAGCACTGTCTTAACCCCTCGGTTTCTCTGACGCACGGACTAGGTGACTCTAGTTCTCCAACCCCTCCGTGAGCCAGATCAAGGGACTACGTTTCATCAAAACAGAATAGTCAGCTGGAAAGAGTACGTTGGCAACCCTTGGCATAGCAGCCCCCCTTCGCAAACCTCAACCTCACCTTTCTTGCACGTCCACCGACGGCAGCGCGACGCTTGCCACAAAGAGCGGTACGCCGGTGCGAGACACGAGCGCTGCATAGAAAGGCCTGTCAAGCGTTATCTTGCGCGGCTCTGGCGGGTTCTCCGGCGGAAGGCCCGCGACAGCGACCATCACCGTGTACGCGCCGGCCTCTACGCCGTTCTCATCGACAGCGAACTTCGCGCCATGGACAATCTGCGTTGGAGTCCCCTCTACCCCCACCATAGGTGTAAGCTCCATCGCAGTTGCCGTAGAGACGCCGGCGGCCTTTAGCAGCGAGCAGACGTCCGAGAGCGTCGACTCGCATTCAAAGCGAGGAATCCCCAGGTCGACGGGCTCCCATTCTCCCTCGCCTTGGGACAGACGCTCGAATAGCCCAAGCGCGTCATCAACATGATCATCCTCGCCGCTCGGAAGAACAAAACACATGCCGGCATCGGAGCTGAGCGGCAACAAGAAGGCAACCCTGCCGTTCTCGACGATCACCGCACAATCGCGCTTGCCACGCATAAACGCTGCTTGAACATCGCCGTTCTTTGCATGGAAGGTCTCAACTTTGGTCGATTCGCCGTCAAACGGATCCGCCCATGCATCCTTCATGTAAAGCGCGCTCACAAGACAGGCAAGAGCCACTGGTGATAACTCGATGCTTGGCGACAGTAGGCCGTGAGTTTGTTCGGCTATCCAATCGGTCACCCGTTGGCTAACGCGCGGATCGGCCAAGTCATCGATTGACACATGCACGCTGCATTTGTCGCACTCGTGCAGAAACGCCTCCGATGGGCTCGCGGACCTGGAAAGCCAAGCTGCCGTTGCCGTGCTCGCATCATAACCGTCATAGCCCCAGTTCCGCTCCAGCTCGATGCCGAAGGGATCACGCTCGCTAAACATGTCGCCATCGCCTAGGAGCATGTCGAGCTCCCGACATGTGGCGCCCGAGGCACCCTTTCGTACAATCGTCAACAAGCTCGCGACGCACGCAGGCGACCAAACCCCGTTCTTGCCTTGAGCGAGTATTTTCTCGGATAGGGATTTTGCAACCCTCCATGCCTGTGGACACGCCGAATTTGCTTTGTCAGTCATAGTCTGCTCCCATCGTTAGGACATAAACTATTATTTCGCACGGCGCGGACACAAATCTCGCACCTAAAAGGCAGCCCAATGGCTTTCTAAGAGGCTCAAAGCCTTTCTATTCCTCAAAAACGAAAATTTTTCAGTTTTGAGGAATAGGCTCGATGCACGCTAAGCCTCGCCGCACAGCCACCTCGCCAGGTCCACGATCTGCACTCCGTCGCGATCCGTGGCCTCGTGATGCGTGCGGGCGAGAATCATCTTGGGATACGCATCGCCAATGCTCAGCAGTGGCGAAATCTCGCGTTCAAATGTCTTATCCGAGCTGATGTCGTCGCTCACCTGAATGTAGAGCTTCTCGCTTCGCTTGATTGCTACAAAGTCTATTTCCTTTTTATAGAGCACGCCGACGTATACCTCGTATCCGCGGCGCAGCAGCTCGATTGCCACTATGTTCTCGTATACGCGCCCCCAATCCATATCACGTGTACCGAGCAGCGCGTATTTGAACGCGTGGTCCGCCAGGTAATACTTCTCGCCGCTCTTAAGGTATTTCTTGCCGCGAATGTCGTATCGGCGAACTTTATAGAAGGCAAACGCATCGCACAGGTACCCCATGTACGCACCGACCGTCTTGTTCGTAATCTTTAGTCCATCCGCATTTAATGCATCGGTAATGTTGCGTGCCGACGTAATGTTGGAAACGTTGTCCATCATGTAATCGGCAATGCGCAGCAGCGCCGATTCGTTTCTCACGTTATGCCGTTGCACGATATCTCTCACAATGAGCGTCTTAAAGACGTTGGAGAGATATTGATAGCGCTGCTCCTGCAGTGGATAAGGGTAAGAGCCAGACATACCGCCGGTTCTCGCGTACTCATCGAAGCCACGGTCGACCTCGCCCTCGTCGCCATAGAGACGATACTCCTCAAACGAGAATGGGAAAACCTCGATCTCGAACGTGCGCCCCGTAAAGAGCGTCGACAGATCGCTCGACAGCAAAAAGGCATTCGATCCGGTAATGAAGATGTCATAATGCTCGGATGCGTGAAGGCTGTTGATTGCACGCTCAAAACCTTCGCACATCTGAACCTCATCGATAAACAGAAAGTTTTGTTTGCCGGGCACCCGATGATCTTTTACATAAGCGAGCAACGCGTGATACTCGAGCAGGTTCTCGAACTCATCGAGGTTGTAGTTGATATGGATGACATTCGAATTAGGCAGATTTGCCTCCACGTAATCGCGGAGGGCCTCGAGCAATTTTGATTTACCGCTGCGGCGGATGCCCGTGATGACCTTGATATCCGGCACGCCAATAAGACTCGTCAACGTGTCCATATATGACGCTCTATTGATGAGTTTCATCGGGGCCTCCTCGCGGTCTTTTATCTCTATTCCTCAAAAACGAAAATTTTCAGTTTTGAGGAATAGGCTCTATAGCGAATATACCTCGCGAAAGGCCGAGCTGCCTTAATCCTATTCCTCAAAAACGAAAAATTTTCAGTTTTGAGGAATAGGGCCGCGATGCCACCCTGTAGTCGCGCAAAGACCCTCCCCGGCAGAGGCAGTTCGCTCTGCCGGGGAGGGTCTTGTAGTCATCGTTGTCTTTGAGCGCGGGCATCTCGCGTTACAGCCCGCGAATCCGTACGGCCTCGGGCGGAAACTCCTGCTCGCCGGCATCGGTCTTGATGGTCGCGCGACCCCAGATGTCCAGGCCCGCAAACACACCAACCGCAAGCGGCAAGCCGTTGGGCGACACCGCCGCAACCTGGCGGCCCAGCAGCGGCACCATGTCGAAGTACTCGCCCAGCACGGGAGCCAGCGGGCCGGCGGCGCCCTGCGGCGTGTTGGCGACAACCGCCCAGGCGTCCACGCGGGCCAGCACGGCGGTAGTCAGCGCTTCGACCAGCGCTTCGTCAGCCACGTCCACACCGAGCTCGCCCAGCGCCGCGCGCTCAATATCCACCGTCACGGCACCGAACATACCCGCGGCACCGGCGCCACCGTTGACGGCGACGCGTGCAAACGACGTCTCAAACGCGGGCGCGCCGTACACGATATCGCTCGGCCACTGAATGCCCACCTTACCGGCAAGACCCAGCCCCGGCGTCGATGCCGTTCCCGCGAGCGCGTCCATCATGCCCATCGCCGCCACAAACGGCAGGCCATGGAAGGCGTGCATATTCACATCCGGGCGCACGACCAGCGAAAACGTCAACGACGCCTCGCCCACGCTCCAAGCGCACCAGCCCGCGGACACACCCTCGCGACCCGCGTCACGTGCCGCGTCGAGCTCGGTACCGGCGGCAACAGCATTCATCTCGATCATCTACATACGCCCCAATTCGCCCACGATATGGCCCACGCGATCCTCGGGCTCCTTAACCTCGACGCCGTTGTAGCGGAAGAACCGCGCCGGGTCGTGCATCAGGTCCTCGAGCGGCACCAGCACAAAGTCGCGCTCGCCAATGAGCGGATGCGGCAGGCGCAGCTTCTTGCCGCCGTGGATCTCGCCGTCCATCCACAGCAGGTCCAGATCGATAGTGCGTGGGCCGTTGACCTTGGCCTTCTTGGATCGGTCGCGCCCCAGATCGGCCTCGATCTTCATAAGCTCGTCGAGCAGCACCAGCGGCGCCAGCTCGCTCTTGATCTCGATGACAGCGTTGGCAAACGCGTCCTGGCGTGTCTCGTAGGCCGGCTCGCTCTCGTAGATGCGCGAGCAGTTGGACACACAGGTGAGCGGAATCTCGGCGATCATGTCGCGCGCGGCGCGGATGTTGTCGCAACGATGCCCCAGGTTGGAGCCCACGGCCACAAACGCGCGACGCGGCTGCGGCTTGGCAACAGCCCAGTAGCCGTTCAGGAACTGCGCAAAGCCGGTGACATCGTGCACGCGCACGATGTTGGCACCGGCCTGGATAGCGCCCAGGCACACGCCAAAGGTGGCGGCATCGCGCTCGGCGGCCTCGGTCACGCCCGAGACGGCGCCCACAAAGCGCTTGCGCGACACGGCGCACATGAGCGGATAGCCCAGCGACGCCATCTTGGCGGTCTCGCGCTGGATGACGATGTCTTCGTTGGCCGTCTTGCCAAAACCCGGACCCGGATCGATGCAGATACGGTCGCGTGACACACCGGCGTGGATGAGCGCGCGGGCCTGATCGGACAGAAAGCCCATGACGCGGCGCATGATGGGCGCCGAATCGGGCAGGGTAAAGCGGCGGAGCTGCGAGGTGGGCACATAAGCCTCCTCGCGGCGGGCGCTGCGGCGCATCATGGCGGCCAAGTGATCGCTGGGCTCCGGCGCGGGCTCAGGGGTCGCGGCGGCCTCGGCGGCAGGGGCAACCTGCTCGGCGGCCGGCGTCTCCTGCTTCTGCTCGCCCGTTAGCTCGGGCGCTGGCTCCGGATCGCCAAACGGCAGCGAGGGCTGCACCACGCCACCCGGCAGTTTGGCCTCCGTCTTGGGCTCGCCCAGCAGCTTGCCACGACGACGGCGGGCGGGCTTCTCGGCCTCGCGCGCGGCCTCGGCAGCCGCCTCGCGCGCCTTCTCGGCAACAAACGCCGCGGCAGAGGTATCGAGCTGAACCGTTGCATGCGTGCGAGCGGGCGCGGCGACCTCGCCGGCGTGCATCACGATGACGCCGCAGGTGCTCGTCGCGACAAACTCGACCATCTTGGGGTCGGTGAAGCCGGTCACGTCGTTGACGATCGAGGCACCGCAGCGCACGGCTGCCTTGGCAACCGCCACATGACGCGTGTCGATCGAGACGATGGCGCCCTCTTTGGCAAGCGCACGCACCACGGGCAGCACGCGACGCGCTTCCTCATCGGGATTGACCGGGGTAAAGCCGGGGCGCCACGTCGACGTGGACTCGCCGCCCACGTCGATGATGTCGGCGCCGGCATCGAGCATCGCCAGGCCGTACTCGATAGCGGCATCCTGGTCAAAGTGCTCACCGCCGTCGCTAAAAGAATCGGGCGTCACGTTGAGGACGCCCATGATGCGCGGACGGTCAAAGCTGAGCTCGTACTTTCCGCACCGCCATGTCTTGCTGTCGTTCGCCATGAACATCCTCCTAAAATGCCCCCGCCGCCGCGGTCGGGCGCTGGCGGCGGGGTCGCTTTGCAATCAGTCTTTCTATTGTATCCGCGCGCGCGGGCTAGAACGCAAACGCGGCCGCGATGTCGCAAGAAATCAGCAGGTCGGCATTTGCATCCTGATCGGTAGACGCCAGATTGCAAATGGCCAGCGTATCACCGGTAAAGTAGCGCGTGAGGCCCGCCGCTGGGTACACCACGAGCGAGGTCCCGCCCACAATGAGGGCATCGGCCGCGGTTATGGCAGCAACAGCGCCGGTAAGAACACGCTCATCGAGCGGCTCCTCGTAGAGCACCACATCGGGCTTGATGCGACCGCCGCACGCGGGGCACACGGGCACGCCCGAGGCATCCTCGTGCCCGCGGGCGCAAATCCACTCGGCGCTATAGACCGCGCCGCACGACTGGCAGATATTGCGGTGGACCGAGCCGTGCAACTCAAACACGCGCTGCGAGCCGGCCGCCTGGTGCAGACCGTCGATGTTTTGCGTCACCACGGCATTTAGTTTACCGGCACGCTCCAGCTCGGCCAGCTTGGTGTGGCAGCGGTTGGGCTTGGTGCCAAGCGTGATCATCTTGGTGCGGTAGAAGTCGAAGAACTCGGCCGGATGCGCCTCGTAAAAGCTATGCGAGAGCATGGTCTCGGGCGGGTAGGCAAACTGTTGGTGATATAGGCCGTCCACGCTGCGGAAATCGGGAATGCCACTCGCCGTGGAAACACCGGCGCCGCCAAAGAAGACCACACGCTTGTGGGTACCAAACAGCTCCGCCAGTGCGGCGGAGGCCCGCTTGGGATCCGATATCGCCTGCGTCATATGAGTCCTCCGTCCTTGTTGGTCGGGCAGCGTCGGGCGACATCCCAGCATGCGGCCTTTGAGTCAGCACGCGCGGAGCCCACCACCGCCCCTTTTACGCTAATCTTAAGCCTGCAAACCCCGTCGAAAGGACACCATGCCTCAGACTTACACTTTCGCCTCGTGGAACGTCAACGGTCTGCGCGCCGTGCTCAAAAAGGACCCGAGCTTTATCCAGATCGCACAGGAGCTCAATGTCGATATCCTGGCGCTGCAAGAGACCAAGCTGCAGGAGGGCCAGGCCGATATCGACCTGCCCGGTTATCACCAAACCTGGAGCTACGCCGAACGTAAAGGCTATTCGGGCACTGCGGTCTTTAGCCGCCAGGAACCGCTGCGCGTGCTGCGCGCCGATGCGCTGCTGCCTTACGCCGGCGAGGGCGCGGCAGCCGAGCTCGTGGCGCAGGCCGCGACCGAGGGCCGCGTCTGCGCGCTCGAGTTCGACAAGTTTTGGTTTGTGGACGTCTATACGCCCAACGCCCAAAATGAGCTCGCGCGCATCGATGTGCGCATGGCCTGGGACGATGCCTATCGCGGCTTTTTGGCGGGACTCGAGCGCGAGACCGGCAAGCCCGTGGTGACCTGCGGCGACTTTAACGTCGCGCACGAGGAGATCGACCTTAAGAACCCCAAGTCCAACCGCGGCAACGCAGGCTTTTCGGACGAGGAGCGCGGTAAGTTTACCGAGCTGCTCGACGCCGGGTTTACCGATACCTGGCGCGCGGCAAATCCCGACGTCGAGGGCGTCTACAGCTGGTGGAGCTACCGCTTTAATGCCCGCAAGAACAACGCGGGCTGGCGCATCGATTACTTCCTGGTGAGCGACGCCATCGCCGGCAACGTGCGCGACACCGGCATCCGCGGCGACATCTTTGGCAGCGACCACTGCCCCGTCACCCTCACCCTAGAGCTCTAGCCCCAGCCGACCCCTCGGGGACGAAGCAAAACGGATCATTTTCACCTCGCGAGGGAATCCACGCGGCACACCCGCCACGAAACTGCCCCATCTACTACGTTTAAGCCACTACCCTCAACCACGGCGAACAACGCAAAAAGAAAACCGCAGGTAGAAAGCCTGCGGTTTTCATAAAACGCGGTCATGGTCGAGGGTATCAAGCTAAACGTAGTAGATGGGCTAGTTTCGTGGCAAGCGCCGTCAACTGATTCCCTGGGGACGTCTGGGGCGGAAGAAAACGGATCGACTTGGCTCTCTGAGGGCCACGACGCCCCTCATATCAGCCGGCCATTTTAAAACTATGCCGGTTTACGGGGCTGAATCGCAAATCCCCAACCAAACGCAATTCAAGCAAAATAAAACCTCAGGTAGACGGCTCGTCTATTTTCGAAAAAAGCCGGTATGGTCTGCCTGTGCCAATCTAGCCCCGTAAACCGGCATAGTTTTAAAATGGCACTTCAACAGTATTGATTCTCGCCCCGGCGCAACCGCCACTACAGCCCGTATTTCACGACGACACGGTTAATGCGACGACACCAAGGTTTGTAGAGAGCGGCCAAGAACACGCAGGTCGCAAGGCCGTGTGTGATATCGAACGGTACCGCCGTGGCAAGACGCGCCACGGCGCCCGCCCACGTGAGCGGTTGCACAAAACCGATGATGTCGTAGGCGTTAATCACGGCGCCATAGAGCAGGCCCGACGCAAAGCCGTACGCCATCAGCGCCGGCATGCGCACGGTTCCATCGGCACGGTCGAACGCACCCGCATGCGCCAGCGCACCGCCAACGTATCCCACGAGCCCCCAGGCATACATCTGCCACGGTGTCCACATGCCCTGCCCAAAAAAGAAATTACTGGTCAGCGTCGCCAGCGCACCAACCATAAAACCATTGCGGCGACCAAGCGTCGCCCCCGCGATAATGGCGATGGCGCTCACCGGTTTAAAGTCGGGAATGGGCCCAAACAAGATACGCCCCGCCGCGGCCAACGCCGCCAGAACCAGCGTGGGCATAATCTGGCGTAGGCCCGGTCGCGACGCCTCGTAGCCCGCAAAGAACAGCGCGAGCACCAGCGCCACCACGATAAGCATGGCAAGCGCCGCCCGCTCAATGCCCGCCAACAATGCTGCGGCCATTACCGCCGGCACCGCCAGCAGCAGCGGGATCTCCAGTTTTGCGAGTATGCGCAAGACGCGATAATCCGCCATCCCATCACGCCCTATAAAACACATTGTCGGCAAAAAAGTCGGCGGGCGGCTCCATGCAGGCAATCTCGCCGTCGAACATCATGGCAATGTCATCGGCAACCTGCTCGGCAAAATCCAGATCGTGCGTTGCCATGATGACGGTACCGCCGGCCTCCGCATGGTCGCGCAGGGCGCGGGCGATGATGCGACGGCTGGCCAAGTCCAGACCCTTGGTGGGCTCATCGAGCAATAGCAGCTCGGGGCCGATCAACAGCAGCTTTGCCAACGCAAGCAGCTGGCGCTGCCCGCCCGAAAGATCGTACGGATGGCGCCCATCCAAGCCGGACAATCCCAGACTCGTCGCGCGCTCTCGCGCCATAGCCTCGTCATATCCGCAGGTCGAAGCCCATTCCATCAGCTCCTCGCGCACCGTCTCGGCAACCAGCAGCGCCTTGGGATTCTGAGGCAGCAGTGCCGCCGAGGCCGCCCCGCGCTCCATATGCCCACGCTGCAACTTGACCGTCTTGGCCAGCACCGAAAGCATTGTCGACTTACCGCAGCCGTTACCGCCCACAACAGCATGCACCGCGCCTGCCGAAAACGACGCATCGAGCCCGCGCAGCACCCAGCCGGACGCTCGATCGTAGCGAAACCAGCCCCCTGCCAGGGTGGTAGCCGACCCAGCGTGCATTTTTGGGAGTATTCGGCATCCACCGGCGCACGACGGCGCCCCCGAGTCGTCTTGCGACAGGATTTGCGCCTCAAATTCAGCCGATTTGTCCGATTTCGGTCTTTTTTTTGCGCCCGGAGCGCCCACGCGCGGGTCCAAATAGCCCGGCCGGCCACTGGCGCTGCTGAAAACTCCGTTTTTTGCACGCCACGAGCCACCCCACCCTGGCACCTCGCCAGAAAACAGCTCTTCGCGATGCCCCAAGGAGGCGATGTCAGCGACCTCGCATACGCGCCCGCCCTCAATCCGATACGCGCACGTCGCGTATTCAAGCATCGGGCGCGGCTGGTGCGTTGCCACAACAACCGTGCAGCCCAGCTCGCGATTCACGCGAAACAGCGCATGCAGAAAATTTTTCTCGGCAACGGGATCCAGTTGGGACGTGGGCTCGTCGAGCAGCAGCACGCGAGGGCGCAACGCCAGCACGGCTGCCAGCGACAGCAGCTGCTTGCGTCCGCCCGAAAGCGTATCGGTATCGCGGTGGAGCCAATCCTCCACACCAAAGAAATAACTGGTCTCGGCCACGCGACGGCGCATCTCGTCGCGCGACATGCCTAAGTTTTCCAGGCCAAACGCCATCTCGTGCCACACGGTTTCGCACACAATCTGGTTCTCGGGGTCCTGAAACACATAGCCCACGCGCTCCGCGGACGCGCGAACGTCCATGTCGGCAACGCTTTCGCCCAGCATGCGCAGCTCGCCGGAGCATTCGCCCGCCGGCGAAATCTCGGGCTTGAGCAACGAGAGTAATGTCGACTTGCCCGACCCGGTACCACCGACAAGCAACGCAAACGTCCCTTGGGGAACACGCCAATCGAGCCCCTCGAACACCGGCACTTCGGCCCCGGGGTAGGCAAAGCGCAGGCCCCGCACTTCAATCGCCGGCATATCCGAGCCGCACACCGCGTCCGCCATGATGCTCCCGTCCAACCGAGCCATCAGCCAAACCTCTTCTCGTCAATCGCATGCACCACGCAGGGCAGCGCCATCCAGGTCGCGTATACAACATAGCCAGGCCACGGCGCTGGCACCGAAAGCTGCGGGTAAAACGAATACTGCATCGTCGCGGTCCACGCCACTGCCGCCGTGGCCACGCCAAACAGCGCAAGCCCAACCAGCGCGGCAACGTCGCCGCGCGCCAGCCGATACCGCGCGTACGTCGTGCGACGCGCCGCGGCGCCCCACCCACGGGAGCGCATGGCGTCCGCACGCTCCAGCGAATCTTCCATGCCCCAGCCCATCAACACGCTCGATGCCCGTAGGCGCGAACGCACGGGGTCGGCCGGCGCGCGGCCCGGCACATCAATCGCATCCTGCACCGCCAGCACCGTGCGACCGCGACGCAAAAACTGCGGGATAAGCCGCATACACATCGAGATCATGAGCGCGATCACCGGCGCGGTGTTACCCAAAAGTGCAAGCACCCTGTCGTAGCTAAGCATGGACGCCGCGGCCTCAAACCACAGCACGCTCGCCACAAACAGCCCGCCCATGCACAGGCCGTATACCATGCTCTCCAGATACACCGCACGCATGCCAATACGGAACAGTTCCGTCGAGCCCGAAGCGCTAAATAACGGGTTGAACACCGCGATAATCAAAATCACCGGCAGCTGCCAGCGAAGCGCCCCCAACGTGCGTGCGACGCCGCGCGTCGCAAACCCATACGCCAGCCCGCCCGCAAGCGACAGCGCAAGCAGTACCGGTTGCATCGAGAACATGGTGAGCCCCAGCGTCAGCACCATGTAGAGCGCCGGCACCGCCGGATGCGACATCGAGAATGCCGCGACGGGTTCGTTGCCCGATTCCTCTCGCATGATATCCACGGACACCCCCATCCCCTCGCTCAAACGCCAACGCCGCAGTGCCGCTGCCATGCACAACCAGCGCAAACGTCACGCCGGCGGCACCGACATCGGCCGCCATGCGCCAATCGTTACGCGCTCATCATATGCCTGCGGTATCATATTGCGCCGTGTATCGTTTCCAAACGCACGTCTCTATAACGTAACAGGAGATCACATGGACGCAACCGCAATTATCCTCGCCGCCGGCGAGGGCACCCGCATGAAGTCGAACCACTGCAAGGTTTCGCACAAGATCCTGGGCAAGCCCATGGTCCAGTGGATCGTCGACGCCACCATCAAGGCCGGCTGCAGCCGCGTCGTGGTCGTCATCGGCAGCCACGCCGACGAGATGCGCGCCCTTATCGACGGCGCCTACGCCAACAGCACCACCAAGGTCGAGTGCGTCGAACAGACCGAGCGCCTGGGCACCGGCCACGCCGTAAAGGTCGCGCTCGAGGCATGCGGCATCATGCAAGGCCCCGTCGTCGTGCTCAACGGCGACCTGCCGCTCATCACCGCCGACACCGTCGCCAAGTTCGCGCAGACCGTCGCCGGCGGCGAGCTCGCCTGCACCGTCATGACCATGACCCCGCCCGATCCCTTTGGCTACGGCCGCATCAAGCTGGGCGCCGACGGTCAGATCGAGCGCATCATCGAGCAGAAGGACTGCACGCCCGAGCAGGCCGCCACGTTGCTCGAGTGCAACGCCGGCTGCTACGCCTTCGACGGCGCGCAGCTCGCCGCCCACATCAGCGAGATCGGCAACGACAACGCGCAGTCCGAGTACTACCTGCCCGACATGCTCGAGATTCTCAAGGGCCACGGCCAGGCAGTCTCCATCTTCCACTGCGACGACTACCGCGACGGCCTGGGCGTCAACAGCCGGATCCAGCTCGCGCAACTCACCGCTATCGCGCGCGACCGCATCAACGAGCACTGGATGGCCGAGGGCGTTACCTTCATCGACCCCACGCAGGCCTGGATCGGCCCCGACGCCGTCATCGGCCGCGACACCGTCGTGTGGCCGCAGACGCACCTGATCGGCCACGTCACCGTGGGCGAGGAGTGCCAGCTCGGCCCCAACAGCCGCCTCACCGACACCACCGTTGGCAGCGGCTGCACCATCGATGAGACTATCGCCATCGAGGCTGTCATCGAGAACGGCGTCGACTGCGGCCCGCGCGCCTACCTGCGCCCGGGCACCCACATGCTCGATGGCTCCAAGGCCGGCACACACGTGGAGATCAAGAAGTCCACGATCGGCGAGGGCTCCAAGGTGCCGCACCTGTCCTACATCGGCGACACCACCATGGGTTCCGGCGTCAACGTGGGAGCGGGCTCCATCACCTGCAACTACGACGGCGTGCACAAGCACAAGACCGTCATCGGCAAGGATGCCTTCATCGGTTCCGACACCATGATGGTCGCGCCCGCCCAGATCGGCGACGGCGCGCTCGTGGCCGCCGGCTCCGTCATCACCGAGCCGGTCCCGGCTGACGCACTCGGCCTGGGCCGCGCCCGTCAGGTAAATATTGAGGGCTGGGCCGCCGATTATCGCCGCCGTCTGCACGAGGACGACGAGGTATAACGTTTTACCAAGCATCTAAGGAGCTGTTCCCATGGGGATGGCTCCTTTTTCTATGCTGACCTGCGCGACCGGATGAGTGGTCGGTTCGTGTCCGTTGACGGTAAAGACGTTATCAAGACCCGATAAACCCCGCCACGCGGTTACAATGCAACAAGGCATCTATATGGCATTCGATATATAAAGGAGAAGGGTAATGCCGATTAATGATCCCGAGAAGTCGGAGAATATGCGCAAGTCCATCCGCGTGTATTCCGGTTCCTCCAACCGTCCCCTCGCTCAGAAGATCGCTGAGTACCTTGGGGTCGAGCTTTCGGGCCTTACGCTAAAGCAGTTCGCCAACGGTGAGATTTACGCCCGCTACGACGAGACCGTCCGCGGCGCCGACGTCTTCCTGATTCAGTCCGTGGCCGGCGGCAACGTCAACGACATGCTCATGGAGCTGCTCATCGCCACCGACGCTGCCAAGCGCGCATCCGCCCGCTCCATCACCGCCGTCATCACCCACTACGGCTATGCCCGCCAGGACCGCAAGGCCGGCCCGCGCGAGCCCATCACCGCCCGCCTCGTCGCCAACCTGCTCGAGCGCGCTGGCGTCAACCGCATCATCACCCTCGACCTGCATCAGGGCCAGATTCAGGGTTTCTTCGATATCCCGGTTAACCACCTGTCTGCACTGCCGCTGTTTGGCCAGTACTACAACGACATGCACTTCGACACCGACAACCTGGTTGTCGTCTCCCCCGACGTGGGTCGCGCCAAAGCTGCCAAGAAGCTCTCCGACATGCTCGGCTGCAGCCTCGCCATCGCCCACAAGGGCCGTCCGCGCCACAACGCCGCCGAGGTCATGGGCATCATCGGTGACATCAAGGGCAAGACCTGCATCATCAATGACGACATGATCGACACCGCTGGCACCCTGTGCGCCAACGTCAAGGAGCTCAAGGCTATGGGTGCCGGCGACATCTACGTGTGCGCCACCCACGGCATCTTCTCGGGCCCGGCCATCGAGCGCCTGAACGACGCCCCCATCATCGAGTGCCTCGTCACCGACGCCATTCCCGTCGAGGTCGGCGGCAAGATCAAGACCATCTCGGTCGCCGAGGAGTTCGCCGAGGCCATCTCTGCCGTTTACCACGAGGAGCCCGTCTCCACGCTCGTCGGCGGCGACTTCGCGCTGTAATCCAGCGCGCATCGCATCATCTTTGGTGTTTTTGAAGGGTCGGAGGCTCGCTTCCGACCTTTTTTTGCCCCTCGACAACCCGCCTTGGACAGTTAGTTCAGATTTGTATTAATTTTGGTATTCTTTTGGGCCATTTAATGCGTCGAAAGCTCTCTTGCCGGCATAATTCCGCTCGATTCCTCCACCTACGGATCTCTTCACCATGCCATTGGCCCCATTTTGCCCACCGAGTCCTTCAACAATGGCAATACACGCCGGCCGCCTAGTACAAATCTGAACTAACTGTCCAGCACCCATCTCAGTAGATGCCTCCAAGGCCAACCCATCACTCCATTCTCCACTTTTCCAAGGCATTCCGTATGATGTCGTTACCGCCCGCGGCGCGCGACGCCCCTTTGAGCGAAAAGAACGGCACGGCCATATCATTTCGCCAACGGCTTAGTACCTTATAGCTATGACAACCGTAATTTCACACCTCTCCGCCCTCCGCGCAATTCGCCGCGCTCGACGGGCGTACTCCGCCCTTCCCTGGGACGCCATCGATGACGAGCAACAGACACAAGCCCTCGTAGGTTGCGTTCCCAACAAGGACGCCATAGACTTTGCGGCCCTTGCAATACTTGACGCCTGGAGCGAAGACGACTCCGAGCGTCTAGACCTCTTTGTTGCGAGCGGCAGCAACAGACGACCCGACGGACGGCTCCTCCAGCACACCATCACCGCCCCTCTCCCCCAGGGCGCGATCATGCACATCGAAGCCGACATCTACGCAACGTCTCCCGCCATGACGGCCATGCTTTGTTCCAAAAATGAATCGGTTGCCAAAACCTTGATGCTTCTCATGGAACTGCTCGGAACCTACTCACTTCCGCCCGAAGCAACTTACCCCATCGCCTACGACGACACGTGGCCCGAGGCCAACAGCTTCGAAACGATGGACGATCTCGATTGCCAGGGCGACCAACCGACACCCGAAAAGCAAGCCGAAACCCGCTACGAACAGGCACACTACAAATGCGAGCCCGCCACAACCATCGAAGAGCT
This sequence comes from Collinsella sp. LCP21S3_A9, assembly GCF_052118785.1. Lineage (NCBI taxonomy): Bacteria > Bacillati > Actinomycetota > Coriobacteriia > Coriobacteriales > Coriobacteriaceae > Collinsella > Collinsella sp. LCP21S3_A9. Next base: position 19,067 of record NZ_JBQKGN010000013.1, read on the forward strand.
CGAGGCAGTCGCACGGTTTGCCAAAAGTAGTTCCTACGCCTCGTTTCGCACAGCTATCAAACTTGCCCGGGCCGGATCCGCATCCCCAGCGGAATCATTGATGTTCGCTGTCCTGGGCGCACCCATGCGCTTTGGCGGATTCGGGTGTTGCAGCCTGCCCATGGGAGGCCTGCTGCTCAACTATCGAATCGATTTCGACACCCTTGCGGTCAACATGTCCTCGGGCATCCCCTACGCCATCTGCGACTTATATTGCCCAGCAGCCGGAGTCGACAACGAATACAACGGAATTGGACATGAGCTTCAAAACGCTCGCATCCACGATGGCAATCGCAACAATGGCCTTAAGGCCATGGGTATCCACGTCCTGGTTATCAATCGTGACCAAATGAAGGACCTTGTTGCACTCGAAGCCTTCGCCCAGACGATGCATCGACTTGCGGGAGTTCGATTCCGCTACCGCATCAAGGGTTATCGCAAGCGTCAGGCCGCCTGGCTCAACACCCTGCGGGCCGGAATCGGCCTCGCGCCGGTCTAAAAGACTTTTACCCAGTGTTACCGAGCATGGCTGGACAGTTAGTTCAGATTTGTATAAACAGACGGCTAATGTCGAGGTGGTTTGCCGCCATCCCGGCGCCAATCACCTCATTTGAAGACTCAAAAGATCTGAAATAGCACAAATTGTGCTCCCCAAAGCGCCGTGACAGTTCCGTGGCCCCGATTTTGGCAGTCAAAGATCTCTTGGTTTATACAAATCTGAACTAACTGTCCATCCCGGCTTCCGACGACTGTCCAAACGCCCTCATGCAGCCTCAATCACCCTCCATTTGACAGCAGCAACGGGGTCGCTCACCATAGCAGGCGACAAATCGATGAAAGGAAGCACATGGCAGCTGCACAGCCGCTTAAGATTCGCATGGTTGCCGGACTTGGCAACCCTGGCGATGAGTATGCCGAGACCCGCCACAACGCAGGCTTTAAGGCGATCGACGAGCTGGCGCGTCAGGCCGGCGTCACGTACTGGAAAAACCAGGCCGGCGCCGAGGTCGCGCTCATCAACATCAACGATCCAGAGGAAGAGGGCGGCAAGCGCCAGATTGTGCTGGTCAAGCCGCAGTCGTACATGAACACCTCGGGCGGCCCCATCTCCAAGCTTTGCCGCGAGTACAAAATCAAGGCCGAAGAGCTGCTCGTAATCCACGATGAGCTCGACATTCCCGCCGGCGACGTGCGCGTCAAGGTGGGCGGCGGCCACGCCGGCCACAACGGCCTGCGTTCCATCATCGACAAGATGGGCAGCCGCGACTTTAGCCGCATCCGCACCGGCATCGGCAACCCTCCCGGCAAGATGGCTGTCGCCGACTACGTGCTCAAGCAGCTGCGCGCCCGCGAGGCCGAGGACTTCCAGGACACCTGCGCCCGCGCCGCCGACGCCGCCGGCCTGGCGATTGTGCACGGCGTAATCTATGCCCGCGACCACGTCAACGGCTCCGCCTCTGCCAACGGCAAGCACTAAAACCTACCAAAAAGGGATGTTTATTTTGGCAGGTTTTATATGCGAAAACGCCGCAGCGGCCGCATCGCAATAAACCCTGTGCCGCCATACATACCCAACGCCCTAAAAGGGGCCGGCCTCACCGATGTGCAAGGCCGGCCCCTTTTGTCGTTTTATCTGATAAAACCCGCCAAAATAAACCTGTCTCTTTGTGTTAGATCACTTTTCCCGCCTGCCAAAGATACACGCAAGCAACATGTCCATGAGGGTATAATTTACACCGTATGTCTGCACAACGCCTGTGCGCGTACGGTTTTATTCGGGCTGCCGTCCATTTCCGTGGAGGCACGGTTCGGTTGCCCTAACAAGAGAGGGGTTCTATGTATAAGATCCTGGAGAAGACGCAGTTCTCGGAGAAGGTGTTCAAGTTCCGCATCGAGGCGCCTGCAATCGCCAAGCATGCGCACGCTGGACAGTTCCTCATGGTTCGCGCCAACGAGACGGGCGAGCGTGTCCCGTTTACTCTGGCCGGCTGGAACGGTGACGAGGGCTGGGTCGAGTTCATCTTCATGGTGATCGGCAAGACCACCGAGATGCTTTCCACCTACGAGACCGGCGAGTCGCTGCGCGACGTCGTGGGCCCGCTGGGCGTTCCCACCGAGATGGCCGAGGGCCCCTGCGCCGTCATTGGCGGCGGCGTCGGCCTGGCAATTGCCTTCCCGGTCGCCAAGCACCTGGTCGAGACCGGCCACGAGGTGCACGCCATCATGGGCGCTCGCACCAAGGACCTCCTGCTCATGGAGGACCAGTTCCGCGAGCTCCTCGACGAGGACCACATCCACATCACCACCGACGACGGTTCCTACGGCGAGCAGGGCGTTGTCACCGCTCCGCTGGAGCGCCTGCTGCAGGACAAGGCCGTGAGCCAGGTCTTCTGCGTCGGCCCCGTTCCGATGATGAAGTTCTCGACCCTCACCGCCCAGAAGTACGACACCCCCATCACCGCGTCGCTCAACCCCATCATGGTTGACGGCACCGGTATGTGCGGCTGCTGCCGCGTCGAGGTGGGTGGCGTGACCAAGTTTGCTTGCGTCGACGGCCCCGACTTCGATGCCACCCTGGTCGACTGGGATGACCTTCGTGCCCGCCAGGCCGCTTACCGTTCCGAAGAGGGCGAGTCCCTCAAGGCCTATGAGGAAAAGAGCTGCGCATGCCACTAGTTAACGGTCGTTTCGTTGCCGATATGAAGTCGCCCCGCACCCCCGATAACGAGGAGCCGGCCGCCGAGCGCGCCTGCGACTTCCGCCCCGTCGACAAGGGCTTCACCGAGGAGATGGCTCTGGCCGAGGCCGAGCGCTGCCTCAACTGCAAGAAGCCGTTCTGTGTTGAGGGCTGCCCCGTCAACATCAACATCCCCCGCTTTATCGAGCAGATCCGCGAGAAGGACTTTGGCGGCGCCCTCGATACCATCCGCGAGGACTCCATGCTTCCCGCCATCTGCGGTCGCGTCTGCCCGCAGGAGAACCAGTGCGAGGGCAAGTGCATCCGTGGTAAGAAGTCCGAGCCTGTGGCCATCGGCCAGCTCGAGCGCTTCCTGGGTGACCGCCCCGAGCTCGCCTCCACGCCCAAGATGGCTCCCAAGAACGGCAAGAAGGTCGCCGTCGTCGGCTCCGGCCCGTCCGGCATCACCTGCGCCGGCGAGCTCGCCCGCAACGGCTTTGACGTTACCGTCTTTGAGGCCTTCTTCACCGGCGGCGGCGTGCTGGTCTACGGCATCCCCGAGTTCCGTCTGCCCAAGGCGGTCGTCAAGCGCGAGATTGACGGCCTTGAGGACATGGGCGTCAAGTTTGAGTACAACTCCGTCGTGGGCAACATGGCCACGGCCGATGAGCTGTTCGAGCAGGGCTTCGACGCCATCTACGTGGCGACCGGCGCTGGCCTGCCCAAGTTCCTCAACGTCCCCGGCGAGAACCTGCCCAACGTCTTCTTCGCTAACGAGTACCTCACCCGCGTGAACCTGATGAAGGCCAACAAGTTCCCCGAGTACGACACCCCCACCAAGCACGGCAAGAACGTCGTCGTCTTTGGCGGCGGCAACGTGGCTATGGACGCTGTCCGTACCGCCAAGCGTCTGGGCGCCGAGCACGCCATCATCGCCTACCGTCGTACCGAGGACGAGATGCCCTGCCGTCGCGCTGAGCTGCACCATGCTAAGGCCGAGGGCGTCGAGGTTCTGCCGCTCGTCTCCCCGCTCGAGTTTATCGCTGGCGAGGACGGCTCCGTGTGCGCCGTCAAGGTCCAGAAGATGGAGCTCGGCGAGCCCGACGAGTCCGGCCGTCGTCGCCCGGTGCCCATCGAGGGCGCCATCGAGGAGATCCCCTGCGACGTCGCGATCTCGGCTATCGGTACCAACGCCAACCCCTTCGCTGCCAAGATCGGCGGCAAAATGGAGCTCAACAAGTGGGGCTACATCGTCGCCGACGAGGAGACCGGCCAGACCACCGATCCCCGCATCTGGGCCGGCGGCGACATCGTCACCGGTGCCGCTACGGTCATTCTGGCGATGGGCGCCGGCAAGAAGGCCGCCGCTTCGATCGCCAAGAGCCTGCTGGGTGAGTAATCACCTGCAGCGCTAACCACCAAACGGCAAAGTCCCCGTCGGGCACACGCCCGGCGGGGACTTTTTCTATGCCGGCCGCCCGATCACCATAAAGGGAACGGGCACCTTTGCGGTGGTTGAGGGCCTGGCCGGCGAACCGATTCCGACGTTTGTCTCAATCTGTAACAGTTAGAGACCAAATTCCTCGCTACGTGTTACAGATCGAGACGTTAGGTTGGCGGCCGAACAGTTCATCTCAATCTGTAACACTTGGAGTCCAAATATCTGGCTCGGTGTTACAGATTGAGATTTTTCTAAAGCCGAGGATGGGCGCCGCCGCCAAAACCTAGCGCTTGCGGCGCTTGGTCGCGGCGATGCCGGCGGTAGCTACGGTTGCGCCGGCGATGCCTAGGGCGGCGACCGTCATCACGGCGGAGTCACCCGTGCTGGCAAGCTCCGTGCCGCCGGACTTCTTGCCGTTCTTGCCCTTACCCTTGGACTTGTCCGTCGTCACCGTGGTCGTCGTCGAAGTCGAACTGCCCGCAGGGACCCCGGCCCCACCAGAGCCATCCGTACCGCCGCCCTGCCCGCCGCCGTCAGGCGTCGGCTCGGGCGTCGGCTCGGGCGTCGGCTCGGGCTCGGGCGTCGGCTCAGGCGCCGCCTCATCGGTCACCGTAATCGTAATGTTCAGACGCTCGGAATACTCGCTGTACGACATGCCAGGGCGCTGTGCCGCAATGCGCACATACATGTTGCTATCGAGCGCAATAGGCTCGGTGTACTTTACGCGGCCTTCGTCACGGCAGGGGCAGGTGTCGTTGGTGGTGTACCAAATCGTCGTGCCATCCTCGGCCGAAAGCTCTAGCTTCGTGCCCTTGGGCACTGTAATGTAGTTCTCCTTGGGCGACCATGCACCAAACGTCGTCGCACCAATCGTCGCCACCGGTCGCGCCGGTCGCACCGCCTCGGCAGACACGCGAACGTCGACCTGCTTGGACAGCGCCGTGCCGTCAACCGCCGCCGTCAACGTCGTCAAACCAGGCAGAGCGCCATGCAGCACAAACGTCGCCGCGCCGTCCTCGCCCGTCACGGCCTGGGTGGCATCGACAGAGCAGATAGCCGAGGACTCCAGCCCAACACTAACCTTGGCGCCCGCAAACGGCTTGCCCGCCTTATCGGTCACGTGCGCCACCAGCTCAAAGTCACTGCCATCAAGCATGGTCACGGCCTGCTCCACGTTGAGCTTGAGCTTGTCGGCACGAGCGCCCACGACAAGCTCTCCACTTGCCCAGCGCTCCATGGCCGTGCCGGCGTAGTTGCGAGCACCGTCGAGCTCAAGCGCCACCGTCGAGCCCGCCTCACACGCATCGGCATAGCGAATACGCAGCACGCGCGACAGCGGCTTGCCATTGGGATCGTCCTGCTTGTCGAGCCACGTATACGTCACGTCGCCCAAGCCCTGCGCGCACAATGCGGCCAGGGCATCGTCGCTCGCATCCATATACTGCGCAAACTCAACCTCGATGCAATCGGTATAGGCATGGGCCGAAACCACCTCGGGCGCCGCCGTCGACACCAAGCCAATGTTCACCTCAGTCTGAATCGGCGGCACGCGCAGCCAAGCCGAACGCGCTTCCTCATACCCGCCCTTGGTCACGCGCACCTGATACCAGCCGGTCGGCGTATTCCAGTTGTATGCACCGTCCGCACCCGTTGCAAGCGGATTGTCCTGCTCATACTCCTCGGCATCCCAACGCACTTCATTGGTACCGGCCGCATCGTCGGCGCTCCACAGCTCAACCGTTGCGCCTTCAACCGTATTGGACAGCAGACCCTCGTACACCACGCCCGCAGGGTCGGGTGCTGCCTTGGCAGCCACATTGCGATAACGAGCCTCGAAGATCGACTGCATCTTCTCGTCCGAGATCAAGCCATCCTTGTTGGCCTTGTAGACCTCGGCATCGGTCAGCTCGCCCCAGTTGACCGTAATACGATTCTGACACGCGCGCTCCACCTGCTCGCAGGCAACATCGTAGGCGCATTCGGCATTGGTCAACTTAACCGCGCGCTCCGAGCCCACGCTCGTCGAGGCCGCATCATAGGCGGCGCCCACCACGGTACCCGCCGAGCCAGCCGTTAGCACGCCGGCGATCGTCATAATGGAGCCCACCGCCACATCGGTACTATCGTGGCAGAGCTGGCGATACAGCAGATCCTCAAACGCACGCGCCTTCTCCATGGCGTCACGCAGCGCGTAAATGCACTTCCAGTCGTCCTCGGTCTTCTCGGGCTTGGCAAGCAAGCGCGTATGCTGAAGCTCATAGCCCTCGCGCTCGCCCTTCACCTTCTGCATACGGACGTTCACGTTCTCCCAGTTCTTGCTGGCATCGTTCACGCCGTAAATGCCGGTAAAGACGCCGATACCCTGGGTCGCCGCGGGAAACGCCTGTCCGGCCGCCTTCCACGCATCGGTCTTAAAGACCTGTCCGAACATCTCGCACTCGATCTTATAGCTCTTGAGCGAACGGATCGTGCGGATGAGCTTCATATGGGCGCTCACGTCGCCGTTGCGTTTCCAGGCCATGAGCCATCCGCGCACCTTGGAGTTGTTGAGGCTATGGACCACATTCCAGTTGTCGTACAGGTTGTCCAGAATATCGCACTGCATGGCGATCGAATTAAACAGAAGCGCCTGGTTCTTGTTGTTATTGGAGTTCTCGATAAATTCCGACTCTATATAGGCCGTCTGCTCGCCATCGGGCGCGGCGACCTTAAAGCCCTTGATGATATCGTCGTCAGCCGCCTTGTAGCTCAGCGAGCTGCCGAGCGCCTGGCCCAAATCGTTAAACCCGCTCGTCGACTGGCCGTTGTATTCGCTGGCCTTAATGCCCGCACACTTGTTGAGCGCCGCAGCGGTTGCGTCATTCCAGCTTCCGTATTGGTTGAGCCGGCCGATACCCATCGACTGGCCCACCAGATCCTCGGCCTGCTGGGCGATAAACTCCGCTCGCGATGCATGGTCGACGAGCTCCTTGATGGCGGCCGCATCCGCAGGGTTCGCACCCTGGGCCGCCGCGAGTTCCTGATACCAATCCTCGCTGGTGCCGTAAGCATCCTCAAAGATCATCTTGTCCACATTGACGCCATAGCTGTCGCCCTGCTGGGTCAGCAGCGCCGCCGACCCGCCGACCGCGGCCTTGAGCTCAGCCGCAAACTGCGCGGCCTCCTCGTTGCCAGCATCATCGCCCTCGCCGTCGCTGGCGGCAGGGGCGCGACGAGCCTTGCGGGCAGCTCCACCTTGGGCTTCGTCCTCTTTACCGTTCTCGTCCTCCTCGGCAAACGCATCGGCGACCATCTTGTCAATCGCGTCGTTAAAGGCCTCGTCGACATCATTAAACGAGTTATCCATCATATACTCGTGCCACTGCTGCACGGCATTCGAGAACTCCTGCTGGCGCTCCTCGGCCGCGGCGGAATGCTTTTTGGCCGAAGCTTTGGCGTCAAAACTCAGCATGGTCATAAGCTGGGCATTGGAGATGCGGTAGGTCTTCGGCATAAAGATCTGCTCAAAGTTGCCGCAGTTCACATAGGTCGAGTCATTCGCCTTGTTAAACTCGTCGAGCAGCTTAAGGTAGCCCTCGTCCACATACTCCGCCACATAGCGCACACGGGTGCCCTCGCGCGACTTTTGAGTCAGAGGAATCGTCACCGTCTTGCCATCCACGCAGTCCACGTACAGGTCGAGCGTGTCGGCGGCCTCTTCGTTTCCCACCTCGAGCGTGATGTCAAAGGTCCAGTAGGCGTTCTTCTTTTGTGGCAGATGATGGAAGGTCCACAGGCTCTTGCCGGTGTCCTTGCCGTCCTTGACCAAGTTTTGCGTACCGCCACGATACGTCACATCAAAGCTCCAGACCGAAGCGCTCGGAACATAGCGCACGTAGTTGCGAGCCGTCACCTCTGCGGCAGCGGCGGCAACATCGGTCGAGCCCACGCGCGCCTCGAGCGTCACACGCTCGGCGGCAAGCGTATCCTGCGGCAGGTCGTATTCAATCTTGGCACGGCCGAGTTTATTGGTCTTGCCGGTGTACTTTGCAGCCGACGAGCCCGTCCCCACGGTGAGCTGCACGCTCTTGCCCGGCGCTGCATAAACGTAGGCCACATTGCCCAGCAGGCTGTGAACGTCGGTGTTGTCGACCTCGATGCGCGATCCGCTAACCTCGAGTGTGGTACTTCCCAGCGGCAATGTCACCTCGCCCAGCGTAATGAGCGGCGAGATGGCATAGGTGCCCGAGGACTTAGGCTTAAAGCGCACAAAAACATCGGCGCCCGCGCTCTTCTTCATATCGAGAACGAGGTTGTCGCCCTCCCAAGTTGTGTCAGCCCACATGGCATCGGAGCTTGCGCCGGCTTCGCGAGCGCCTGCGGACACATCCTCGACGGCATCCTTGGCCAGCGGAATCTCAATCTTGGCAGCCTGGCTGTCCTTGAGCTCGTAATGAATGCGCAGCTCGGTCTCCACGCCAACGACCGCGGACGAATCAGCGATAACCGAGCCCGCCGTCAGCCCGCGCTCGGCACGATACGTCTCCACGTCAAACGTCGGCACGTCGAGCGTCACGTTGAGCTGCTTGCCGTCCTCGATCTTCACCTGTTTTTGCGCGATATGCTTACCCACGGTCAGTCCCAGGCGGCTAAACGTGGAATAGCTCGTCGCTTGGATGTCGTAGCTCGTCTTGTTAAAGGCGACGATGGTGTACGAACCGGCCTTAAGGCGCGGCGTCTCGGCCTTCATGATAGGCGTGGTGCCATCGTCTTCGTAACCCATCAGATAGGTGACGCCGTCGGCGACTAGCCTGCCGTCGGACGTACGGAACACCAGCACGCGGTTGGCGCCCTGGTAGTCGCCCTTGGTCGTGACCGTCGCCGTGCCCCAGGGCTTCAAGTCGATATCGACCTTGCCGACCGAAGGCTTCACCGTCGCCGTCGCCCCACCCAGCTTGAGGCTGTCTTTGGGCTCGAGCGTTATCTCCGGATCCTGGTCCGCGTCGGCAATGGCCTGCGACACCACGAGCACTGTGCCCTGGATGCGGTAGTCGTTTTCCTTGTCGCCCTTGGCAGGCTTGAGCGTCTTGCCGCCGCTCTTCACCGTCAGATCGATGTTATCGAGACTATCGAGCTCAATGCGTTCGGTCTTATCCTGGCCCACAATCGGTTCGAGATAGCCCACGTTGAGCTCAATCGCGCGCGAAGCCGGAATCTTGGTAAAGTCCTCCGCCTTAATCTCCCCGATATTCCATGTGCCCGTCATCTGGTCGCCCGGGCGCGCCAGCACCATGTCATAGTAACCACTGAGCGAAATGCGCAGCGTTGCTGCCGTCTTGGAGAGGACGTCGGCAGCAACGGAGCCGTCGTCGCCAACCGTCAACGGCGTGGACTGCCCCGCCTGCACGAGCACGGCCGCCGCGCCCTGGGGAAGTTTGCCCGTGATTTGGGCGTCCTCGCCCATCCACTCAAAGGTATAGGCGGGACGCGTTGGGTCGGCCGAGTCCATGCGATCGGCGACGGCATCGGCAATCTTCTTGATCATCGAGGGGTTGCCCGCCGAGTCCGTCGCATAGGCATAGATGGTCTGGCCCTCGCTAAAAGGCATCAGGTAATCGACGCCATCGATCGTCACGTTGTTGGTGTACAGGCCCGCCTCTTCGAGCTTGATGTCGGGATTCATGACGCGCAGGGTCACCGCATTGTGGTTGGTGGTCGAGGTGCCGGCGCTGCTGGTATTACGCGTGTTGTCGAACGGCTCCAGATCAATCGACTGCACGCTCTTGGGCACAACAATTTCCTTACCGGCCAGCGCGGGATCGAGGTAAGTAAACGCGTGTGCTCCGATATATTTGACGCCATCGCCGATCGTCACCGACGACACATGCGAGCACCCGTCAAAGGCATAGCGCTCAATCCGCTCCACCGTGCCCGGCACGTTGATCTGCGTAAAGGTGAGTACCGTTGTGTCCGAGACATGGAACTGCGGCACGCCGCAATTGGCGAAGGCGCGATAGTCGATAGTCTTAACCGAAGGCGGCAGCGTTGCCACCACATTGTCGTCAAGTTGTTCGCAGCCCTCAAAGGCCTGCTCGGGAATCGTGGTAAAGGCCGCGTTGTTGGGCCAGGTCACCGTGTGAAGTGTCTTGCTTCCGGTAAACGCATTCCAGCCCAGTTCCTCAACCGAATCGGGCAGTGCGATCTCTTTGATGCTGCTGCCGCCCAAACCGCCCACAGAGCGGATATGCGAATCGGGGGCAAACGTAATTGATGTGAGCGCAACGTTTCCCATGCCCTTAAGACTCACGACATTTTTGCCGTCGATGGTCGAGGGCACCTCCAACGTGGTAATGCCCGCGTCGCCATACTTGATAGAAATTTCGTTGGTGAGGCTATCGATCGAGAAGTAGTACTGCGCGGGAGTCTGCTCGCCGGCCACGTAGCCATCATCGTATTCGCCTTTTACGCCCGTAGCGCCCTTCGAGGTCATCCAGAGCCCAAGATCCTCATTCCAGGTTGCTTCGGCTTCGGCGGTCTCCTCCTGCTTCTGCTGCTCGGCGAGTTCCTTGCCCTCGACAAGATCGGTGGCAAGCGTACCCGCAGGTGTGCTCTCGGTCTGTCCGGCGCCCGTCAGGCCCGCCGCCGATGCAATCTCGGAGGCCGGGGGCGTAGGGGTGTCACCGGCCTCGAGCGCTGCGGGGTCGGCAGCGCCGGCATCGGGCGCGGGGTCGGCGGAAGCAGAGTCTGACGTTTGGGCGTCAGCCGAATCGGCAGGGGCGGCGTCGTCCGCTTGGCCGTTATCCGTCTGCACAAAAGTGCTATCGGTGTTGAGGGCCTCGGCAAACGCGCCCGCGGGAAACGAACCTGTCACCATCGCGAGGGTCACCGTGGCAACCGTCAGCCGGCGGCAAAGCGCTCGAGCAGTAGTCCACCTCATGGTCGTTCCTTTCCTGAAACCAAAAGTCATCCAGCGTAATCGTTGTCCAAAAACAAAGCGAACGGTAGGTTCATATATACGAACCTACCGTTCTACCTGCGCAAACCACCAAAAAGGGGAAAGGCACCTTTGTGGTGGTTCTGGACTTGGCCGGCCAGTTTGTCTCAATCTGTAACAGTTAGAGGTCAAATTCCCCGCTTGGTGTTACAGGTCAAGACGTTAGATTGGCGGCCATTCGGTTCATCTCAATCTGTAACATCTAGAGCCATTTTGGGCAGTTTGGTGTTACAGATTGAGATCTTGCAAAAGCCGAGGATGGGCGCTGCCACCAAAAACCTAGCGCTTGCGGCGCTTGGTCGCGGCGATGCCGGCCGCGGCAACGGTTGCACCGGCGATGCCCAGGGCAGCGACCGTCATCGCGGTGGTATCCCCCGTGGTAGCCAGGACAGCGTCGCCCTTCTTGGTCGGTGCGGCTTTCTCAACCGTCTTGGTCGGGGTAGTTGTCGCGACCGGCTTTGTCGCGGGCTTCACCACAGGCTGCGGTGTCGGCTTGGGATCCGGCGTAGGCTGCGGATCGGGAGTCGGCGTGGCTTCAGGCGTAAAGGTCAGATCGGTGTTGAGCCACAGGGTGTAGATCCAACCGCTCTCGGGATCAACCACACTCGCTTCGTCCATCTGGTAGCCGCACTCCTGGCCGTTGATCACCAGCTTGGTGTCGGGCGTAAAGTAGAAGCCGCGCGCGGACTTGAGGTAGATACCGTAGCGATAGGTCACGCCGGGCTTAAAGACGTCGATGTGATTCGTGATGTTCTGATCCCAGAACTTCTGAGAGTTCACTTCGCTGCCATCGCTGCCCGTCCAGAACTCGCACTGGAGAATAGAGTCGGAACCCGCCGGAGTACCCGCCGTAAAGACCGGCCTGTCGCCCGCCTTAAAGGTGGTCATGGCACCGCTAATCTCGATAAGGTCGATTGCCCGCCACTCATCAATCGGAGCCTCGCACAGCATATTGTCAGCGTTTGGCGCGAAGACACCGTTGTCGGTCTTGATGTGGGGCACCCAACGGCCGTTGACGTTCATTTCGCAGTCATCGGCCACGGTATTGTCGCCCTTGAGCCTCAGCTCAACGGAGTACATGTAGAACTTGCCCTCTTCGAAGTGGTCAATCTTCTTCATGCCCGGCTTGTACTGCGCGGGATCGGAATACCAGAAGGCGACGGGTACCGACTCCCTGGATTCCATATTGAGCTCCATCTCCTCCCAGCACTCATACGCAATCTCGTACTTGTCGGCATCGGCAGCGGGAATCGTCGCGGTCGCGCGCGGTGCCTCGCCGGGCGCGTAGTCGGTCTTCACGTCGTTGACGTTCAGATTCTCGAGGGCTTCGTTTTCCGATGCATCAAGCGTAATTTCGCTATTGATGGCGTAGCGGAGGCAATAGTCGTCCCTGGTTTCGTTGAGGGTAATCGAGCTGCCCGCGTAGCTGTTGTCACCTTCATAGTCGGTGCCATAGTCAGTTCCGGTATACGTCAGTGCCGCGCCAATATAAAGAACCTCATTGCGCGTGAGTCGATACGAGCCGCCTGCCGCGCCACCCGTAAAGGTCAGCGTCAGCCTCATGTGATCGCCAACAGGCTCAAAGTGAGCCGTCACATCGGACATAGATGTGTCCTGGACTTCAGCCAGAGTGCCCGAAACAGCATCGGCCCGGTAGTACTTGGTTTCGACAAGTTCGCAGAGCGGCTCATCCGGCATGCCGCCCTCAACATCGGGAAAATCATAAGTATACGACTGGCCCTTTTCGAGTGTGACATTGCTCGGAAGCACGCAGTCCGTGTAGTGGGGAACCACGGTCGTATTGACCCTAACGCCGCCCTCGCCTGTCACATCGGTCACGCCACAGGGCATGATGGCGTCGCTTGCCGGAGTGGCGGCGTTGTCGCTGGGAGTGTTTTGTTCAGCGGGTGTCGCATCGTTCGCCGTTGCCGCTGATGCGTCCTGCTGAGCCTGCTGAGGTTCTGCCGTGGATTGCGCCACCGGAGCCGCGTCAGTCATCGGCGCAGCCGGGGCCACCGGTACCAGCGCCGGAGCCGCCGTATCCTCCGTAACCGTCGGCGTCACCGGAGCTGCGGCCACCTCGTCCGCCGCAGCGACAGGATCGGCACATTCCGTCGCCAGCGCCACGCTCGGCAGCAGCAGCTGACCAACCATAAGCGCACACGCACCGACGCTCGCAATCCTCACACCCACACAACGCCAGGTACCGTGAACCAGCGAGCAGGTACGCTCGCGTTGGGTTTGCTTATCAAAGTGGCTTCCGCACATAACGCCCTCCTTGGTCGTAGGGACATACCGCCACAAAGGTGCCCGTCCCCTTTGTGGTGGTCCTGTAGCACCAAGATGTGTCAAATGACTCCGTATACCTAGGTTCGTAGATGCGAACCTAGGCCTCTACCTGCGATTTAATTCAATATGACTTCGCCATCGCCGCACTCGTCCCGGGAACGCTACAATCGAGGGCACGATTATTCATCCACCCAAAGGACCGTCCTTGAACCTGAGCAAGCCTAAAATCAACGCGCTTCTGGCACTCGCGCTCTTCACCTTCGCCTTCCTTGCCGCCGAGTTTCGCTTCGACGTCAACGTCGGGCTGCTCGCCGATGCCGAACGCGTTGTAATCGCACAGGGCTTTATTCTGGGTGCGAGCGTGCTCGGCTTTATCGGGTACGCGCCGCTGCTCGGGCTCGCACAGCGCAAAGGCCACTCACTGGCAGCCGCCAACGCCGCTGTTCCCATCGCCATCCTGGGATTGACCCAGGTCCAGTCCCCCACAAGCCCGCTTGCGCTCGAGATTCTGGGATGTCTCGCATTCCTCGGACTCGGCCTACTGGGCGCCGCGGCGCACCACGCATTCTCGATGGCGTTCCAAGATGACCCAAAACTCGCCACCGGTGCCGGAGCGGCCTATGCCGCAGGCATCCTGATGCAGTTCGCGATCAACCTGCTCGACTGCGGCGGCATCGCGGAGCTCATCGTTCTTGGCACGGCGACGATCGTCATCTCCGCCCTCAGCGCCGCTCCCCAAGCGACAGACAAGGGCTCCAGTCGCACCATCAATCCCTTAGCCGAGCCCTCACACGCCCTCGCCAAACAGGCGTGCTGGAGCATCGCACTCGTCATGATTCTCGCCTGCTTGTTCTCCACCCTCGACAACGTCGTCACGTTCTCAAACGCCCACGGCACCATTGCCGTGCAAACCTGGCCACGCCTCTTTTTGGCAGCGAGCGGTCTGCTTGCCGGCATCATCTTTGACCTTGCCGAGCGTCGCTATATGGGACTCGTCATGCTCGGCGTCACGGTGCTTTCCAGCATTTCGATCTTGGCCGTGGAAGCCGGCGCCGACCCCAACTTGGGCCTCATCGTCTTTTACCTGAGTTCAGGCTTTTTCGTCACGTTCTTCACCGCCACGTTTACACAGCTAGCGCCGCGCATGCACGCGCCCGCCTTATGGGCCGGCATGGGTCGCGCGGCCAACAACGTATGCGCGTTCACTACATCGAGCATCTCGCTTGCCCTCGTGACCTCGGGCAACGTTGCCCTCATCATGATCGGTGCACTCGTCTTGCTCGTCGCCGCCTGCGCGGCATTCGTGGCAGCCGGCCTGTTCCGTCTACCCCAAACCGGGCAGGAGCGCGAGCGCGAGCAGCTGGCAGAAGAAGCACTCGCCGCCCCCACCATCGAGGAGCAGCGTCAGGCCTTCATCACCAACCACGCTCTCACCCCGCGCGAAGTCGACGTGCTCATGGCTGTAACCCAAGACGAACGCCCGCTCAAGCAGGTCGCCGAGGAGCTCGGTATCTCGATGCGCATGGTACAGCGCCACCTGAGCTCTATCTACCAAAAGACCGACACGCAGACGCGCGCCGGTCTCACCAAGGCCTTCCCCTCCGCCTAAAACAAAAGCCATCACAAAGGTGCCTGTCCCCTTTGTGATGGCTTTTGGTCGGCTAGCCTTCGAGCTGAGCCATCTTGTAGCGGTAGGCAGCGGCTATGACGTCTTTGCAGCCCTCGCGGCCCAGCTTGGCGCGGTTGACGACGATATCCTTGCCGCTCGTCATCTTCCACTTTCCGGCGCTGTAGCGCTTATAGAACGCCTCGCGTGCCTTCTGCTGCTGCTTGACCAGCTTGGCGCCCTTCTTTTTGTTGAGCCCACGCTTCTTGCGCACGATCTCGACGCGGTCCTCAAAGGGTGCGGTCACCAACACGGCAATGTGATTAGGGTTGTTACGCAGCAGGTAATCGGACAGGCGACCCTCGATAATGCAACTCTCGGTCTCGCCCAGGTCCAAAATCACCTGGCTCATCTTTTGGAACAACTTGTCCGAGTACGAACGCGCATCGTAGCGGTCGGGCAGAAACGCCATGTTCTCCACGGCCAGACGCTCGTCATAGGCGGCCATCTTATCGAGCGACTCACCCGCGCGCATCGACGCACGCACCAGCAGCTCGTTGTCGTACAGCGGAATTCCCAACTCGTTGGCAAGCATTCGGCCAATCTCGTGGCCCTCGGCGCCAAAGTCGCGCGCGATGGTAATGACCACAGGATTCTTCTTGTTCTCCAGATCGCTCATCGCGATTCCTTTCTCTATGTGACAAAGGGACAGTCCCTTTGTCACATTCATTTTGCCCCACCTTCGTCCTGGTTTCCCGAGTGCGGCAGATTGCCCCGAAAGAGGAGCGCCGCGTACTAAATGTACGCAAGCGACGATTGAGGGGCAAGGTGCCGTGCTTGGGGAAGCAGGACTATGCGGCCACAATGCGACGCTGATATGCCCTCACCAGCAGCGAGATACCAAAGTTGAGCACAAAGTACATCGCAAACACCAGGCCGTAGAGCATAAGCACCTGCGACAAGTCGATCGCGTGGGCCATCACGACGTTTGCCGTGTACATGAGCTCGGCCACGTTAATGCCCGAAAGATACGAGCTGTCCTTGATGACGGTCGTGCACTGGCTAAACAGCGCCGGAATGATCGTCTTAAACGTCTGCGGCAGAATGATGTAGCGCATGGTGGCAAAGAAGCCAAAGCCCTGGCTCTGCGCCGCCTCAAACTGGCCGCGCGGAATCGAGTTGAGGCCGCCGCGCACAATCTCGGCCATAACAGCGCTGGTAAACAGCGTAAAGGCGATGGTCGAAATCACAATGTCCAAACCCTGCACCGTAAAGTAGATAAACAGGATCCACAGCAAGTTTGGCGTGCAACGGAACAGCTCGATATAGGCGCTCACCAAAATACGGAATGGACGGGGCGCGTAGCTTTTAACGAGCGCCAGCACCGTGCCAAAGATGAGCGAGAAAAAGATCGACAGCGCCGAGATCTCGATCGTCTTAACAAAGCCGCCCCAAATGTAGAGCAGGTTGGTCGCGTTGAAGATTTCCATGCGCTAGGCCTCCTCTACGTTGTCGAGCCCCAGCTCGGCCAGGCTCATGCCGCGCGGGCGCTCCTTGGAGCGGCGCTCGAGCCACTGCACCAGCATGGCGAGCGGAAAGCAGATGATGAAATACATAAGGCAGCAGACGATGTATCCCTGCAGGTAACCGTACAGACTCACAAAGTTGTCGGAACGGTACATAAGGTCGCCGCCGGCCACAAGCGCCAGCACCGACGTGTTTTTGACCAGGTTGAGTGCCTGGTTACACAACGGCGGCAGAATGATCTTGAACGTCTGGGGCAGCACGATGTAGCAGTATGCCTGCGCACGGGTGAAGCCCTGGCTCTGGGCCGCCTCCATCTGGCCACGCGGAACGGCCTCGATACCGGTGCGGATGACCTCCGAAATGTAGGCAGCGTGATACAGGCCCACGCCCAAGAAGCCCAGCACAAACGGCGCGATACGCACCGGCTGGTCGGCACCGGTTATGGCCTGCAAAAACTGCGGACCGGCCATGTACATAAAGAGCACCTGCACGGGCAGCGGGGTGTTCTGGTAAAACTCCACGTACACGCGGCTTATGGCGCGCAGAACGCGAGAACGAGTGGTAGAGAACACGCCCAGCAGCGTGCCCAGCACCAGCGACAGCAGCAGACCGGCAACGACCACCTGCAGCGTCACGCCAAAGCCCTCCCAGAAGGGCCCCATGTTTTGGAATGTCGTCGACCAGCGGTCGGCGTCAAACAATCCTTCGAGCATTTGATTCCTTCCTTGGACGATGCGCCTATACAAGACCCCAGGTCTTAACCTCTTGGTCGAGCCAGCCGTCGGCCAGGCGATCGCATATCACCTGATCGACCACGGCCGAAAGATCACAGCCCTTCTTGGTCGCCACGCCGTAGCCCTGCTCGCCAAACTTGACCTCGGGTTGCAGCAGCTCAACGGTCTCGTTCATGTAACCGGCCAGCGTGGAGCGGTCCATGGCAAAGACGTCGATATTGCCGGCATCGAGCGAACTCTTGATAATGGGGTAGCCGCTAAAGGCCCTAAACTCGGGCTCGCAGCTAAAGCCGTTGTCCTTGATCATCTGCTCGATCAGGCCCTGCGTGGTGGCACCCTGGCTCACGCCAATGACCTTGCCGTCCAGGTCCTCAATCGAGGTAAAGCCCGAACGCTTCTTGACCATGAGTCCCACGTAGTCGGTACGGTACGGCGTCGAGAAATCCCAGCTCTTCTTGCGCTCGTCGGTGATGGTGTAGGTCGCCGCGACCACGTCGAGCTGGCCGTTATCGATCAGCGGGCCGCGCGTCTTGGGCGTTACGTCAGTAAACTCGACAAGCTCCTGGGCACGGGCCTCCTTGTAGCTCACGCCAAAGACGGCAGCGGCGATCTGGTAGCACAAATCGACCTCCATGCCCTCAAAGCGGCCCTTGGCGGTGTCGTAATAGCCGTAGCCAGGAACGTCCTTCTTAACGCCGGCATTCAGATGGCCACGCGACTTGATGGCCGCAAGCTTAGACCCCTTGTCGGAGTCCTCACCGCCGGTGGAGTTGCCGCAACCGGTAAGCGCGGTCCCCGTCAGCGCGAGCATACCGGCGCCCGCCAGCTGCAAAAAGTGGCGGCGCGACACGGCCGCCCTCGTCATATCCGTCATGTCCATCACCGCGCCTAGTGCAGAATCTTGGACAGAAACTCGCGGCAGCGCGGGTTCTCGGGGTTATCGAAGAAGTGCTCGGGTGTGCCCTCCTCCAGGATGCGGCCGTCCTCCATAAAGATGACGCGGTCGGCCACCTGGCGCGCAAAGCCCATCTCGTGCGTCACGCAGATCATGGTGATATCCTCCTGCGCGAGCTCGATCATAACGTCCAGGACTTCCTGGACCATCTCGGGGTCGAGTGCCGAGGTCGGCTCGTCAAACAGGATGATGGGCTGCTTGGTGCACAGGGCACGGGCAATGGCGATGCGCTGCTGCTGACCGCCCGAGAGGTTCTGCGGGTACTCGCCGGCCTTATGCGCCATGCCGACGCGCTTGAGCGCGGCGATGGCGATCTCGGTCGCCTCCTCCTTACTCTTCTTTTGCAGCTTGATGGGCGCGAGTGTCAGGTTGCCCAGCACCGTCATGTTGGGATATAGGTTGAACTGCTGAAACACCATGGAGCTGTACTTACGAGCCATCTCCAGATGATTCTTCTTGGTGAGCGGCGTACCGTCGATGATGACCTCGCCCGACGTGGGCTCCTCCAGATAATCGACGCAACGGATGAGCGTGGACTTGCCCGAGCCGGAAGGCCCGATCATTACGAGCTTCTCGCCGCGCTTGACGGTGAGGTTGATATCTTTGAGCACATGCAGGTCGCCAAAGTACTTGTTGAGATGCTTGATCTCGATCATGTCTGCCATGAATATCCCTTCCCTGCGCTTACACGAATTGCTCTATTTTACGGAAAGAACCACGTTTCCGCAGCCCACACTGCATTCCCGTAAAGAACCCGCAACCTTTAACCCACTCATTGGGGACAGACTTAAATGAGTACCCAGCCCACCAAAAAGGGGCGCGACCATGACGGCCACACCCCTCAAGACCCGAAAATAATACAACCGCCTTGTTGAGCATAAGTCAGCGAAAACCCGTACACGCGAGCAAGGTGACGTGAAATGAAAGGGCGCAGACCTCATGGTCGCGCCCTTGAAATTGAACGTCAGATTGCCGCGTGTACGGGTTTGCAGCGTCGAGCCGTTACGCGGTTTGGTAAAACCGCGTAACAAATTACGCGAGTTTGCCGCCGACGATCTTTGCCGCGGCCGGCTTATCGAAGTTGCCGCCGGTGGCCTTGCCGAGCGCCCCCATAACCTGGCCCATCTGCTTCTTGGACGTGGCGCCCAGCTCGGCGATGACCTGCTCAATCAGAGCCTCGAGCTCCTCGCCCGAAACCTGGGCGGGCAGCAGGCTCTCCAGAATCTTGACCTGCTCGGTCAGGTTGTCGGTACGATCTTGATCGGTACCGGCCTTGATGGACATCTCCAACGTCTCGCTTGTCTGCTTAATCAGGCGCTTGATCATGCTGTTGACGTCTTCCTCGGTCACGTCGCGGCGCTCGTTGACCTCGATGTTCTTAACCTCGGCCTTGACCTGGCGAATGATAGACAGGCGAACCTTGTCCTTGGCCTTCATGGCGGCAATCATTTCCTGCTGCAGCTCTTCGTTGGTCATCTGCAAATCCTCCTCAATAACATGGGCGGCACTCGCACGAGCACCGCCCCTTGATTACTCAGTCGTCGACGAATCGTCGGTCGAGCTCTTGGTGACGCCCTTCAGGCTCACGTTATAGGGCACGTCCTTGGGCATGGGGTTGACGGTAATGTCGGCATCCTTCGTGTACTTCTCCAGCCACTCGTTGTATGCCGTGCCCGATGCCTGGGTCTTCACCACATTGGAAACGTACTTCTTAATAGCCTTGGGCACCTGATTGATGTCATCGACCTGGCCATCGACATGGAAGTAGTCGGTGCACTTGATGATGTGGTAGCCATACGTCGACTCGACCACGTCGCTCACATCGCCCTTGTTAAGGCCCTCGAGCGCCGTCTGGTAGCTGTCGACAAAGGTGGTGAGCTTATCCCAGCCCACGTCACCCTTCTTCTCCTTGGAACCGGTGTCGTCGGAATACTGCTTCACGGCATCCTCAAAGCTCAGCTCGCCGGAGTTGATCTTATCCAGGCACTCCTGCGCCTTGGCCTTGGCGGCGGCCTTGTCCTCGTCGGAAGCGTCGGAATCAACCTTGATCAGGATGTTCGACGAGCGGCGGGCATCGTTGTAGTTAGACAGGTTCTCGTTAATGTAATCGACAATCTCGCTGTCCTTGGGCTTGCTGGTGGGAGCAACGGCATCCTTAAGCTTCTGCTGCGCCAGGCTCTCCTTGAGCGAGTCCTTGTAGGTGTCCTCGGTATAGCCGTAGGTCTTAAGGGTCTCCTTAAAGGTCTTGGCGCCCCCCGCGCTCTTGCAGGCGTCCTTCCAAGCCTTCTCTACTTCCTCGTCCGAAACCGTCACGCCGTTCTCCTTCTGCGCCTGCTGGAGCAGAATCTGCTGCGTATAGGAATCGATGAGCTGTTTGCGGTACTTCTTGGGCGTCAGGTCGTTATTGACCAGATACTGCGCCCAATCCTTGTCCTTGGTATATCCGTAGGACGTGCGCATGCTCATGATCTGCTTGGTTACGGTGTCCTCGGTGAGGTTGGTTCCGTTGACGGTAGCAGCCACGCCGCCGGTCAGTTTGTAACCCGAGTTATTGTTCTCGGTCTGCGACATCAAACCGGAGCACGCCATGGCCGAGACGGAAAGCAGCATTGCCAGCACGCCGATAACCACCAGAACGATCTTGACGGTCTTGGACACATAGGTCTTGCGCTGCTTCTTACGAGAGCTGGAGGCAGCGCGGGACCGTTGCTCGGGCGTCGGTGCGGCCTCTGGGTTCTTTTTCTTGTTTGCCATAGTTGGCCTTTCGCATCACGAATCGAACAAACGTCATTGTGTCACAACGCAGCCCCGCGGCACGCCTGGTGCATGGGAGACAGGTCAATCTGCACCATTTTGGTGCAAAGGGGACAGCTCCGACAGCTGGGGACGCTCCTTTTCTGCCGGCAGTTAGGGACAGCCCCCAAATGCCAGTCTTAGAAGTGGCGGCGGATGGCGTCGACCATGCCCTGGGACGAAGTCTGACCGAGCACGTCGGCTGCGGCGTCGGCATCCATAAAGATATTCATAAGCGCTTGCAGGGCCTCGACCTGGCCGCCCGGCTCGGCAATACCCAGATTGATGATGATCTGCGCCGGCACGGGGGCACCCATGCCCGCCATAGCATTGAACGTCACGGGCGCGGAGGGCTTCACCACCGCGATATAGGGCTTAGCCACAAACCCCGGATCGGTATGCGGAATGGCAATATTGGCCGCCGGCATGGCGAGGCCTGTGGGATAGATGTCCTCGCGCGTACGGACGGCATCGAGCCAACCGGACGCAATGTAGCCGCGCGGAGCGAGCTCGCCCTCGAGCCGCGCAAACACCTCATCCGGCGTCGCGCACTCCCAATCAAAAAACACCAGCTCAGGCGCGAATAGCATCTCGGCGTTATCCGCCATACCATCCTCCAAAGTTGCATGAGGTTCACAATGCCCCATATGATAGCGAAACCAGACAGGCAAGGTTAGCCGAGGATCCCAATCATCTCGAGTGCGCGGGCAGGCGTCAAGCACACCTCGGGCATCGCCTCCAGCATGCGCCGGTCGCTCGTGACCACGTAGTCAACATCTGCCGTCTCGCCCGAAGCGATGATGAGGTTGTCTTCGAGATCCGGCATGCGCTTGCCAAGCATGCGCGCCATCTCGCACTCTGCCAACGAAAGCGGAGAGGCAGTTGCCACCTGCATCATGTGCTCGATGCAGGCCCATGACGCCGAGGTAAACGGCACGTTAATCCCATTCGCATTCCGCCGGGCCAGACGCCGAGGCAGGATATAGAACACATCCTTTGCCGTCGTGGGCGTGTACAGAAGGTCAATCTTTCCCGCCTCGGCCAGTTCAACTAATCTCTTCGCTTCGTCGAACGCCCCCTCTTGCAGGTAATAATCGAGCCAAACGTTCGTATCTACCAAGAGACGCTTTGCCTCGATCATCGACAATTCGCCTCAATATCGGCAATCATCGTGTCATACATATCATCTCGTACGGCGTCCCAGTCTTCCGCAGATGATCCAACTGGCGCAAAATCCGAAGCACTTAGCCCCAGCGATGAAAAAGCTAGGCCACACCCCTGCTCAGCCAGGCTCTCCGCGCGGGGTGCCTCGCGCTTATCCGTCACCATAAATCCCGGCAACGCTTGATGCTCGACAAGATAGGCCCAAAGCGCACGAACGGCATCGCTCGGTCCCAATCCATTGCGTGTCAGGACCGCATCGCCACCAGCCTTGAGCATAGGATCGATTCGTGTGTTGAGCTGCACCGTTGCTGCACCCATAGCGGCTCCTCTCTACTTGCTAGCAGTATAGCAAACATAAAAGGCCACGCAAAAGGGCCCCGCCCACACACGGACGAGGCCCTATCGGATTTCTTGGAATGGGAATGGTGCCCGTCACGTTATCCAGAGCCCAAAATCAAAGAGGTATTAAGCTGATTGGGGCACATGTGATTCCATATGCCCCAATCAGCTTTTTGATAGTTTACATTGCAAGGAAAACCAAGCGAATCCTTTTACGCACGATGGCGCGCCGGATCAATTGCCACCTTGCCGCTCTCCAACACGTGGACGCGGCCGTCAGCGAGCATCTGCACGACCTCGGGATACAGCACGTGCTCGATCGCATGGATGTGCTCCTCGAGCGTGTCGACGTCCCAGCCTTCCTCAACGGCCAGCGCGCGCTGGGCGATGATGGGACCGTTGTCGTAGATCTCGTTGGCAAAATGCACAGTCACACCGGTCACCTTGACGCCGCGCGTAAAGGCATCGTCGATCGCATGCGCACCGGTAAAGCTCGGCAGCAGCGCCGGATGCAGATTGACAACGCGGTTGGGGAACGCCGCCAGCAGCGGCGTATGCACCATTCGCATGTAGCCAGCCATGACCACATACTCGCAGCCGCGCTCGAGAAGCTCGTGCGCAATAATCTCGTCGGCGGCGATAGGGTCGGCGTAGACACCCTTGGAGAGCGTCAGCGTCTGGATACCCGCACGCTCTGCACGCTGCAGGCCCTTGGCCGAAGGACGGCTCGACACCACGAGCTCGATCGAAGCATTGAGCTTGCCGGCGGCGATCAGGTCGATCAACGCCTGTAGGTTGGTGCCCGAACCGCTGATGAGCACGCCGATCTTGAGCGGCTCGGTGGTATCGGTGCCGGTCGGACGGGTATAGGGCGCAAAACCCAGGCCCTCGGCGGCAGCCGTCTGCTCGTTAGCGCTCATCGGAGTACACGACCTTACCGGAGCCCTCGACGCATTCGCCCACGCGGAACGGCTTCTCGCCCAGCGCGACCAGGGCATCGGTTACCGCGGCCTCATCTTCGGGAGCGACAATCAGGCACAGGCCGACGCCCATGTTGAAGGTCTTGCATGCCTCGTTGGGCGTAAGCTCGGCCTGGTGCGAAACATAGGTGATGACGGGCGGAATGTCCCAGCCCATCTCGGCGCCATTGCGGGTGACCACGGCGTCGACGTTCTCGGCCAACGCACGGTTAAGGTTCTCGGTGATGCCACCGCCGGTGATATGGGCGATGGCGTGCACCGGAGCGCCGCCGCGGAGCAGCTCAAGAATCGGCTTGACGTAGATGCGCGTGGGGGCCAGCAGAGCGTCTGCCAGTGATGCGCCGCCGAGCTCCTCGAGCGGACGGCTCAGCTCCTCGGCCTTAGCGGCGGCCTCGGGCGTACCCGGCTTGATGCCGTCAACGCCGATGACTTTACGCACGAGCGAGTAGCCGTTGGAGTGCACGCCGGTGGAGGGAAGGCCCAGAATCACGTCGCCGGGGCGGACGTTGGCGGGGTCGAGCATCTTGGGACGGTCGACGACACCCACGGTAAAGCCGGCGAGGTCGTAGTCGGCGGGAGCCATGACGCCCGGGTGCTCGGCCATCTCGCCGCCCACGAGCGCGCAGCCCGCGAGCTTGCAGCCGTCTGCCACGCCCTTGATGATCTTTGCCATGTGCTCGGCCTCGATGTGGCCGATGGCAACATAGTCCAGGAAGAACAGCGGCTCGGCGCCCGAAGCCAAAATGTCGTTGACGCACATGGCGACCAGGTCCTGGCCCACCGTCTCGTGACGGTCCATGATCTGGGCGAGGACGAGCTTGGTGCCCACGCCGTCGGTACCGCTGATCAGGATCGGGTCTTCCATATCCTTAAGCGCGGCGGCCGAGAACAGACCGCCAAAGCCACCGATGCCGCCGATAACCTCGGGACGGTTGGTATCCTTAACCATTTGCTTAATAGCGTCGACGGCGCGGCCGCCCTCGGCGGTATCGACGCCGGCATCCTCATACGTCACATGCTTGCTGTCGCTCATCTGAGCCTTCCTCTCCCACTACCGTTTGACACACAGACGCCAAACAGTGCTCATAGTTGCGTTCATATAGGCGCACACCGCAGCGGTGCGCGCCGCCAAATCAACAAAACAGCAGGTAAAACCTACCAAAATAAACCTGTCCCTAAATGGCAGGTTCTAGGCCTCGCCGTGCTTCTCTTCCCAGCTGCGGTCATCGTATTTCTCGACCACGGCGTCGTCGCCAAAGTGCAGCGGCTTATCCAGGTTGCGGGGCTTAAAGCCCTCCATAAACTTGTCGCGGCCAAAGCTCTCGGGAATCGCCACGGGATAACGGCCGGTAAAGCACGCATCGCAGTAGCCGCCCTTGGGCATGACCTTCAGCAGGCCCTCGACCGAAAGGAAGGCCAGCGAATCGGCGCCAATGTACTCGCAGATCTCATCGACCGTCTTGTTAGCGCTGATGAGCTGCGACTGCACGTCGGTATCGATGCCGTAGAAGCACGGCCAGATGACCTCGGGCGAGTTGATGCGGATGTGAATCTCCTTGGCGCCGGCGTTGCGCAGCATCTTGACGAGTTGCACCATGGTGGTGCCGCGAACGATGGAGTCGTCGATGACGACCAGGCGCTTGCCCTCGATATTGTCGCGCAGTGGATTGAGCTTCATGCGCACGCCCATGGCACGCAGCTCCTGCGTGGGCTCGATAAACGTACGGCCCACATAGCGATTCTTGATGAGGCCCTCGCCAAAGGGAATGCCGCTCTCGCGCGAATAACCCTCCGCAGGCGGCAGACCGGAGTCGGGCACGCCGATGACCAGGTCGGCATCGACGGGCTCCTCGTGTGCCAGCTGACGACCCATGTCGTAACGGCAGGCGTAGACGCTCTTGCCATTCATGATGGAGTCGGGGCGGGCAAAGTAGACCTGCTCAAAGATGCAGTTAGCGGGCTCTTTGGCAGCGGGCACACCCTGCTCGGATACCAGGCCCTCGGCACTGATGCGCAAGATCTCGCCGGGACGGACATCACGGACATACTCGGCGCCCACGATATCGAGTGCACATGTCTCGGAGGCAACGACCCAGCCGCCAGCGCGCGTGACATGAGCGGCAGCGTCGACCCTCGCGGCGTCGTCTTGCGACGGTAGCTGCGAAACAGATGCGGCGTCGGCCTGGTCCAGGCCCTCGTCCACGAGCTTGCCCAGCACCAGCGGACGAATGCCATGCGGGTCGCGGAAAGCGTAGAGTGCCTGCTCGTTGATGAGCGTCATGGCGTAGCCGCCGCGCACGAGCTCCATGGTCTTGCGAATGCCCTCGCGCAGGTGGCCCGTACACTGGGTAAAGTAGCCAATGAGCTTGGTCGCGACCTCGGAATCCGAATTGGAGAGGAACGGCACGCCGAGCTCGATCAGCTGGCGGCGCAGCTCGTCAGTGTTAACCAGGGTGCCGTTGTGCGCAAGCGCGATGATGACGCTGTTGATGGTGGAAAGATGCGGCTGCGAGGCTTCCCAGCTCTTGGCGCCGGCGGTGCCATAGCGCACGTGGCCCACAGCCAACTGGCCGGAGAGCGTCGACAGGTCGGCGTTGGAGAACACGCGATCGAGCAGTCCCAGGTCTTTGCGAACCATAACCGTGCCGCCATCGCCCACGGCGATTCCCGCCGATTCCTGGCCGCGATGCTGCAGCGCACGCAGACCAAAGTACGTCAGTCGAGCCACGTCGCGATCGGGTGCCCACACACCAAAGATGCCGCATTCCTCATGCAGCTGGTCGGAGTCCGGATCATACGTCGACATGGTCGTCAGCCGTCCCGTAGCACGCTCGGCCGCGCGGATGGTTTCTTGAGACATGGCATCCCCTCAGAGCCTCGTTATTTGGCGTTACCTGCCCTATTATACGCACGGCAAGACAAGCACTCCCGCGCATGAACAGCGGTTTTTAAAAGCCCACCGAGCTTATAATCCGTTTTGCGGCCAAACATTTTATTGGGTAGTCCACTCTCAGGGGCAACGGCCTCGAAGACTTCCCGTGCGCCGTGTCTCGCCCGCGCTAGGGGCTACATTGTTGCAATTGGGACGTTCGTCCTGTCTTTTAGCTGGTCGTCGGCGTATCCTTGTAGGCTACTACAAGACGAGAAAGGTAGCGTATGGATCGAAATCAACTCGACCCCAGTGTCCCCAGCACCACGGAGGCCAAGAAGATCCCCCTTATCATCAAGGTCTACGCAGTCCTGTGCACCCTATCTGGCGTGGGCACGCTCCCGTCAGTCGCCGTCTTTATGTGGCAGGTCATCACCGCACTCATTAACGGCAACGTCGCCGCTAAGCTCGGTGATAACACCCTGGTCGCGGTTGGCCTTATCGTCGCCGGCATTATGCTCTCGGCGGCAAGCGCGATCATCTTGATCGTCTTTGGCCTGGACCTCATCAAGGACCAGCGGCGCAATGCCGCCCGCCTGTCTTACGTCCTCATCGCATTTACCGTCGTGGAGCTTTTAGTTGACGTGATGCTCCAGGGTATCGGACCCTTCCTGCTGCGCCCCGCCGTCCAGCTTGTCATCCTCATTGCGCTGTCGGCCACCGTCGACCCCACGCTACGCCAGGAGCGCGAACTGCAGCGCCGTTTGCAAGAGATGCTCGACCGCGATGCCGCCGCCGAGGGGATGCTCGGCCGCGACGAAACCGGCGAGGGCTACATCAAGCTCAACTACTTCAACCTGTTCTGGGTATTCTTCGTCTGCAGCGTGTTAGGTCTCATTCTCGAGGAAGTCTGGCATATGGTCGTCGTCGATCCCGGCGTCTATCAGGACCGTGCCGGTATGCTATTTGGCCCCTTTAGCCCCATCTACGGATTTGGCGCGGTGCTCATGACCATGGCGCTCAACCGCTTCTATAAAAAGAATCCTCTGATCATTTTCCTGGTAAGTGCCCTGATCGGCGGCGCTTTCGAGGTATTTGTAGGCTGGTTTATGCAGACCTCATTTGGCGTGGTGTCGTGGAGCTATTCACACATTAGGCTATTCGGCATGCCCGATCCCATCGCGGTATTGACCGGGGGACGCACATGCACGCCGTTTGCCTGCATGTGGGGCCTGGGTGGCCTCATCTGGATCAAGGTCTTGCTGCCGCGCCTGCTTAAGCTCATCAATATGATTCCATGGAAACGCCGCTACTCTGCTACCGTCATCCTGACCGCCGTCATGTTGATCGACGGCGTCATGACGTTGCAATCGCTCGACTATTGGTATCAGCGCGTCAACGGAACCGTTCGAAATATTCCCGTCGCACAGTTCTATGACAAGCATTTCGATAACGAATATATGGAGAACCGTTTTCAGAGTATGACCATGAGCCCCAAGGACGCCACACGCGTGTAGCAAACGCCAGAGCAAAATAGCTCCAACACATCAAAGCCCGCTGGCAGATCTACATGAACTGCCGGCGGGCTTTCGCTATAGACAGACTCGGATTGCCGACGAGGCCTTACGCCTCGCGCTCGACCTCGCTCACGCACTCGTTCTTGATGGTGCCGACGAGCGACTGCAGCGCATCGACCACATGCGGGCGGATATCCCCTCCAATAAGTACAAGCATGATGTCATCGCCCACGGCAAGCTCACCGCTCGCCAGCCATACGCGCACATAGCCGATGCCGGGCATCGCACGCGTCGCTTCGATGGCAGACCGTACCTTGTCGGCGTCGTAGCCAAACACCATGCCGCTTACTTTATGACCCGGCGCCACGCCATCGGTCTTGACACCACGGGCCTCAGACTTGGGCGTTGCGCGCACCACGCCGTTATGCGTCAGGTACATACCGCACGCCGGTGCCGAGACGTCGGCCTTGGCCTCGCGCAGCCAGACATCGACCGAAGGCATCAATTTGCCGCTTTCAAGCATCGCTTCCCCTTTTTTCCGTCGTCGAGTAGCTAATTTGGGACGGGGCTCTTTTAGCTACCCCGGGTATGCAGAATGATTTTGCTGGGTTAGGTGACTGGGGTAGCTAAAAGAGCCCCGTCCCAAATTAGCTACTCTCGAACCGCTTATTCCTCGACCGGCGTGAGTACCATGACTGCGCGCGTATTGCTAAATGACAGTGAGCGGCAGGTCACAAGTGTTACGACCTTGGTTGCCGAAGCGGCACGATCGGTGGCATCGCTCGCCACGGCAGAGGCACCGTCGAGCATCTCGGACAGATAATTTGTCAGCCCGTCGTCGCCCTCAAAGTTGGTCGCGCGCGCCTTGGAGTACGTATCCTCAACCACCTTGGTAGCCAGCGGTCTCAGCTTATACGTGCCATCGCGCGTGATGTAGTACACGTACTCGATGCTATCGAACGTCGCCTGGTCGGTGGTGTCCGAGATCACATTAAACATCGATCCGTCGTTCATATGGTGGCCGTAGATTGTCGTCTGCTGGTCCACCATGCCCGGCGCGACATCTTCGAAGTCCAAGAAAATCGCACCCGACGCATTGGACGTACCGTCAAACAGCGTGTTGAGGTATTTAGAGTTGTCCTTGGCCTGCACCACGGGATAGTTGATGTTGGTATCCGGCACATAAATCCATCCCACGATCTCGGGATTTGCCTTAGCAAGAGCGTCAAAATCGACAATCGGCACGCCGCTCGCATCCTTATCGCTCACGTACTGCTTCTCGATCTTTTGGTACGAATCGCTTGCCTGCTTATAGCCAATCTGAGCATTGATAAAGATGGCGGCGGCGGCAACGATCAGACCGATGCCCACGATGATGAGCAGAATGGGGATGATGGAGCGGCGTTTCTTACGCGGCGGCTCGGTGTAGCTGGACGGAGCGCCGCTCGGTTGCCTCGTCGACCGGGCCTGCTTCTTTGCCGTGCCATATGACGAGGGGCGAAACGCAGCCGGCGTATCCTGACGGCGATGGGACGTCGGCGTTACGGGGCGCGGCGCACGAGCCTGTTGAGGAGAGGATGCCCGACCCTGCTGCATGGAGCGGGCCGATCCCGACTTGGATGGATCGGGGATCTGAGAAGCCGAGAAACGTTTTCCCTGATAGTCGGACATGACTCTCCCTATGATTACAACGGAACGGCAAGCCGCTTAAGCGTCAGCCATCTCCTGCTTCATCTTCTCGATAATTGCGCGATACTCGGGATCGCAAGCACCCAGAATCTGCGTGGCGTAGATGGCGGCGTTCTTGGCGCCGTTGATGGCAACGCATGCCACAGGCACGCCCGAAGGCATCTGCACCATCGACAGCAGCGAATCCATGCCACCCAGATCACTCGTCTTCATAGGCACGCCGATAACCGGCAGCGGCGTAAAGGCAGCCACGACACCGCCCAGATGCGCGGCCTTGCCGGCTGCGGCGATAATCACCTTGATGCCACGGTCGGCGGCAGTCGAAGCCCACTCGTGGACCTTCGCTGGCGTACGGTGCGCGCTGGCAATCACGAGCTCATAGGGCACACCGAGCGCCTCGAGCTCGGCGGTGCAGCCTTCCATAACGCCCAGATCGGACTTGGAACCCATGATGATCCCGACAACCGGCTTTTGATCTGCCATAAACAAAGACCTCCTGTTGAGAGCGGTGACGCGGCCAATCCGCGACCCTTAACTACTGAGAGTAGTATAGCTGCTCCCGTCCCTGCGGTCTGTTGGTGCTCTGCGGCGGCCCGGTGTTTTCATCTTCACTCCGGTTGCTACGCAAAGTCGCTCAGCTAAATAACCCAGCCCGCCGCGGGGCACCCGGGGACCTACCGGGGATTGCCATGACGTACGTTGGCTGAAATATTAACGTGGGCGCCGCCGTTCGAATGAACGGCGGCGCCCACACTCACTTTTCATTTAGCCCTAGTCATCGCGCAAAGTCCCTTCGACAGCACACGGTGCAGCAAAGTCACCGCAGGCCGGGGCGGGAGGGGCCGAGTTTCCTCCTGAGCGACTCTGCTTGCAGCCGGAGCGAAAGGGGGAAATCTCGGCCCCTCCCGCCCCGGCCGACCAGGTCACATTACACCGTGTACTGCGGCAGGTCCTGCAGGGCGATGACGTCCATGCCCATGTCGTTGGCGCTGCCGTGGCCCTGCTGGTCCTCGCGCACCGCCTCGATAGCACTCACGTAGGTGTTGGCGGCAGACATCGCCGTCACGCAGGTCACGCCGCGGCGCACCGCCTCGGTGCGCAACAGATAGCCGTCGCCGCGCGAGCCCGGGCCGTACGGCGTATTGATGATCACCGCGATCTTGCCATCGGCGATAAGGTCACCGATGTTGGGGCGCTCGCCGTCGTGCGGGCCGCTGATCTTTTCCACGACCTCGCACGTCACATTGCCTCCACGCAGCACGCGCGCCGTACCCTCGGTAGAGCAGATGTCAAAGCCCAGATAGCGCAGGATACGGGCAACCGAAAGGATATGGCGCTTGTCGCGATCGCACACGCTAATGAACACCTTGCCAGCGCTCGGATCGGGCAGTTTGTAGTCAATCGCCAGCTGTGTCTTGGCGTATGCCTCGGGATAGCTCTTGGCTACACCCATGACCTCGCCCGTCGACTTCATCTCGGGCCCCAGGATAACGTCGGCTCCCGGGAAACGACCCCAGGGCATAACGGCTTCCTTCATGCAGAAGCAGTCCAGCTGGCGCTCGTCGCTCGGCAGGCCCAGGCTCGCGATGGAATCGCCCGCCATGATGCGCGCCGCGCACTTGGCCAGCGGCACGCCGGTGGCCTTGGAGATAAACGGCACGGTACGGCTGGCACGCGGGTTGGCCTCGATCACGTAGACGGTCTCGCCCTTGATGGCATACTGCACATTGACCAGGCCGCGAACCCCCAGCGCCATCGCGATGCGGCGCGTGGTCTCGCGGAGCTTCGCCTGCAGACTCTCGCTAAAGCTAAACGGCGGAATGCAAGTCGCGGAGTCACCGGAGTGGATACCGGCCTCCTCGATATGCTCCAGAATACCGCCGATGTAGACCTCCTCGCCGTCACACAGGGCATCGACATCGGACTCGATCGCGCCCTCCAGGAAGCGGTCGAGGTACACCGGGTAGTCGGGGCTAATGCGGGCAGCCTCGGCCATGTAATCGTGCAGATGCTTGGCATCGTAGGCGATCATCATGCCGCGGCCGCCCAACACATAGCTCGGACGAACCAGCAGCGGGTAGCCGATATGCGCGGCCACGGCCTCGGCCTCCTCAAACGAGGTGGCCTGACCCGCCGGCGGGTACATAATACCCAGCTTGTCGAGCAGGGCGGCAAAGCGCTCGCGGTCCTCGGCAAAATCGATGGCATCGGGCTTAGTACCCATGA
This sequence comes from Collinsella sp. LCP21S3_A9, assembly GCF_052118785.1. NCBI lineage: Bacteria > Bacillati > Actinomycetota > Coriobacteriia > Coriobacteriales > Coriobacteriaceae > Collinsella > Collinsella sp. LCP21S3_A9. The sequence goes on from NZ_JBQKGN010000013.1 coordinate 50,885, forward strand.
TGTTCACGCCGCTCTCCTCGAGCATGCGCGCCAGCTTAAGCGGGGTCTGGCCGCCGAGCGTCACCACGACGCCGTCGGGGCGCTCAACATCGATAACGTCCATGACGTCCTCGTAGGTGAGCGGCTCAAAGTACAGACGATCGGACGTGTCGTAGTCGGTCGAGACGGTCTCGGGATTGCAGTTGACCATGATGGTCTCGAAGCCACGGGCCGCCAGCGCATAGCTTGCGTGCACGCAGCAGTAGTCAAACTCGATACCCTGGCCGATACGGTTGGGGCCGGCACCCAGAATCATCGCCTTGGGCTTATCTGCCGGCGTGGTCTCGTCGGGGGCAACGTACTTCTTGGCGACCGGGCTCGTGCGGTAGATGTTTTCGTAGGTCTTGTAGTGATACTCCGTGGCACTCGAGAACTCAGCAGCGCAGGTGTCGACCGTCTTCATGCTGGGAACCACGCCCAGACCCTTACGGTAAGCGCGAACAAAGCGCTCGTCCGAGCCGGTCAGCGCGGCAATCTCGGCATCGCTCGTGCCATACTGCTTGAGCAGGCGCATCGCGTCGGCGTCGATGTCCTCCACGCGCAGGCCGCGAATGCTCTCCTGGACCTGCACCATATCGTTGATACGGTTGAGATACCACGGATCGATGCCGCAGATGGCATGGATGCGCGCGACATCCCAGCCACGACGCAGGGCCTCGACCACAAAGAAGATGCGGTGCTCAGTCGGGGTGCCCACGGCCTGAGCGAGCTCGTCGTCGCTCAGCTTATCGGCACCTTCCTTGCCACCAGCGCAAATGCCCTGATGTCCGTCCTCCAGCGAGCGCATGGCCTTGCCAAAGGCCTCCTCAAAGGTGCGGCCGATCGCCATGATCTCGCCCACGGCTTTCATGCGCGTTGTGAGCGTGGGGTCGGTACCCTTGAACTTCTCAAAGGCAAAGCGCGGCACCTTGACCACACAGTAGTCGATCGTGGGCTCAAAGCAGGCAGGCGTGGCTTTGGTGATGTCGTTGACGATCTCGTCGAGCGTGTAGCCCACGGCCAGGCGAGCGGCGACCTTGGCGATGGGGAAGCCCGTGGCCTTGGAGGCCAGTGCGGACGAACGGCTCACGCGCGGGTTCATCTCGATGACGATCAGGCGACCGGTCTGCGGGTTCACGGCAAACTGCACGTTGGAGCCACCGGTCTCGACGCCGATCTTCTCCAGAATGGCGAGCGAGGCGACACGCATGCGCTGATACTCAAGGTCGGAGAGGGTCTGCGCCGGCGCCACGGTGATGGAGTCGCCGGTATGCACGCCCATGGGGTCGAGGTTCTCGATGGAGCACACGATGATGCCGTTGCCGGCGTGGTCGCGCATGACCTCCATCTCGTACTCTTTCCAACCCTCGATGGACTCCTCGACCAGTACCTCGTGGGCGGGCGAAAGCTCAAGGCCCTGGCTCACGATGGAGACGAGCTCCTCGTGGGTGTGCGCGATGCCGCCGCCGGCGCCGCCCAGGGTAAAGCTCGGGCGCAGCACGCAGGGATATCCCACGCGCTCGGCGATGGCCTCGGCGTCGGCCACGCTGTAGGCATAGCCCGAGCGCGCGACCTCCAGGCCGATCTCGGCCATGGCCTCGTTAAAGAGCTTGCGGTCCTCGCCGCGCTCGATGGCGGCAAGGTCGCAGCCGATCATCTCGACGCCGTACTGGTCGAGCGTGCCGTCCTTTGCCAGCTCGACGGCGGCGTTCAGACCGGTCTGGCCGCCCAGCGTGGGCAGCAGCGCGTCCGGGCGCTCCTTCTTGATCACGCGCTCGATAAATTCGGCGGTGATGGGCTCGACATAGGTGCGGTCGGCCAGGCCCGGGTCGGTCATGATGGTCGCCGGGTTGGAGTTGACCAGGATGACCTCAAAGCCATCCTCCTTGAGCACCTTGCAGGCCTGGGCGCCGGAGTAATCGAACTCGCAGGCCTGGCCAATGACGATGGGACCCGAACCAATGACGAGGATACGCTTGATGTCAGTACGCTTAGGCATGTTAGTTCTCCTCGGTCTCGGTCGTGGCGGAACCATTGTCGGCAAAGTTCCAGCCCTGCAGGCGGTCCTTCGCGGTGTCGATGTCCAGGTAGTTCTCCTCGCCGTCCATGAGTCGCGTAAAGGCGGTAAAGAGATAGTGGGCATCGGTGGGGCCGGGCGAGGCCTCGGGGTGGTACTGGACCGAGAAGCACGGGGCGTCGAGCAGCTGAATGCCCTCGGCGGTGCCGTCGTTGAGGTTCACGTGCGTCAGGCGAATGCGGCCAAAGCGCTCGTTCATCACGACGGGCGCGATACCACGGCGCACCCAGACGCGCAGATCGCCGTCGGCCGCATGCTCGGTCTCGCCGCCCGAAAGTTCGGGGACAAGCTTGCCCAAGCTGGGGAACAGCAGGCCAAAGCCATGGTTTTGCGCGGTAATTTCCACGCGGCGGCTGACCAGATTCATAACCGGCTGGTTACCGCCACGGTGACCGAATTTGAGCTTTTCCATCTGGGCACCGCATGCCAAGCTGATCATCTGGTGACCTAAGCAAATGCCAAAGACGGGCACCTTGCCGATCAGCTGCTGCACCTGCTCGTAGGTCTCTACCACGGCATCGGGGTCGCCGGGACCGTTGGACAAAAAGACGCCATCGGGATTCATGTCGAGTACCTGACGCGCGGGTGTATCCCATGGCACGACGGTGAGGGCGCAGCCAGCACGGACCAGACCCTCCAGGATGCCACGCTTGACACCGCAGTCGTACGCGACCACGTTGTGGCGGGCGGGAGCGGGGGCCGCAAGCGCAAAGCCATGCTCGGCAGGCAGATCGCTTCCGGCGAACGGATGGGGCGCAGGGCAGCTCACGGTCTTGACCAGGTTCTCCCCCACCAGCGTGGGAGCAGAGGCCAAGCGCTCGGCAAGCTCGTCGATGTCGAGGACCTCGGTCGAGATAATGCCCATCTTGGAGCCATTGTCGCGCAGGTGGCGCACCAGGGCTCGGGTGTCGACGCCCTCGATAGCGACGATGCCGTGTGCGCGCAGGTACTCTGGCACGCTGACGGCCGAGCGCCAGTTAGAAGGCGTGGCACACATGTCGCGCACGATCATGCCGCGCATGGCGGGAGCACTCGCAGGGCGTACGTCATCGCCGGGGAAGGCGGACTGGACATCGGTCTCGTCGATGCCATAGTTGCCAATCTGCGGATAGGTCATGGTAACGATCTGGCCAGCATAGCTCGGGTCGGTCATAACCTCAAAGTAACCCTCGAGTGAGGTATTGAAGCAGACTTCGCCGGTCGCGGTGCCCTCGGCACCACATGCACGGCCATAAAAAATGGTCCCATCCTCAAGGTACAGGATGCAGGGACCGCAAGCACCCTTGCTAGTTTTGGCCAGCATGCGCTGGCACAGTTCGCTGGGCGCGATGGTGCGGGCGGCAGCGCCCGCAATATGGTTGTTCGCCATAGTTCTCCTTCCCGGTCTCTCGGGACCGGCTTAAAGGTGTGTAGTTAGGCCTCGTGGTATTCTAACCGTAAGTATGCCGTATGGCGTTAATTACATAGAATTGTTTACAAAATGATAATTATGACTTCTTATGCATAATGATTTTTCTGGGACGGGGATTAAAAAAGGCTCTGTTAGACCAGGATTGACATGCCGACCTGCCGGCTAACTCGCCGTCTCCTCGTCGGGCGCCGGCGTCTTGACCCTCATCTCGAACGGCATCCCGCCCTCTCGGA
>NZ_JBQKGN010000014.1:0-54514 GCF_052118785.1 Collinsella sp. LCP21S3_A9
GGACATGTCGAAGCTGGAGGAGATGGACGAGCTGAGGGGAAAGGCGGAGGGCTAGAAGAGGACGGGGCGGGAGACGACTAAATCAATTTGCGAAAGAATCTTGACGGTACCGATGCCCCTTTTTCAGCCGTATAAATTCCGTGCCCGCTTTTAACCGCTCGGACAGAATGTGTGTCCGGTTGCCTATCGTTCCCGCAGGCAGATAACCTTTTCCGGAACCGTTAAAAACCCTTTCGGAAGAGGTGCCCATGAAGACCGTCTATTGCTCCTACTGCGGCGGGCGGGGGCTCAGGCGCAGGACGGCACAGTTCTGGGAGGTCTGGCCCATGCTCGAGTGCGTCGACGAGGTCCACAGGGTCGTCTTCGTCGACGGCATATACCTCGCCAGGGACCTCGTCGTCCTCATCGCGCGGTTGCGGAGGTGTGGCCGCAAACCATGGTCCAGCGCTGCCTTTGGCATGCTTTCTCCCAGGTGAACAGGCACATGACTAGCAGGCCGAGGCTGAGGGCGGGGATGCTTCGTGGTCTTGATGGGGTGGGTGCCTAATTCGCAGGAGGCAGAATCTGGTTTGATGGTGCTGAAAAGTAACAAATATTGTTTTATTAGAGGGGTAATTGCATTCAAACGACGCATAGCCAACAAAGGCTCGGTTATTATTCACCATATGGAAATAGAGTTTGTAGGTTCTCAGACCGATTGTGGCACATCGAAAAATGCGATTCGTGTAACGCTCGACCCGTCTATTGCCGAATACTACAACATCGTGAAGAACGAAGGTAAATTGACGGTCGAAAAGCGTCCGGTCACCCTGACCTCCGCGAGTGGTTCCAAGGAGTACGACGGCAAGCCCCTGACCAATCACAAGGTCACCGTTGGGGAGGCTGCCCGGGATACTGGTTGGGCCGATGGCCAAGGTGCCACCTATTCTTTCACCGGCTCGCAGAAGATCGTCGGCTCCTCCGAGAATGCATTCGAATGCATCCCCAACGAGGGAACCAATCTGGACAACTATCAGATCAAGAAGACGTACGGAACCCTGACCGTTACCGATCGTAGCGAGAAGTACCAGATCACCCTCACTCCCAATTCCAAGTCCGTGACCTACGACGGCACCGAGAAGTCCGTATCCGGTTTCGAGACCCTGGAGTTCCAGATCAATGGTCAGACCTTCTACGTTTCCGGCGTTGAGGCTTCTGCAACGGGCACCGATGCAGGCGAGTACCCTGTCAAGGTTTCCGGCCAAGCTGTCGTCATCGATTCCGACGGCAACGATGTGACCGACCAGTTCATCGTGAACATCGACGATGCCAAGCTGACCATCGTCGGGGTCGACTCCGATAAGTCTGTATCCAATCTCCCTCACACCGGCTGCGGCCGCCCCCTACGGGATCAGCCGTCTTCGGCCGTTCTTCATCCCTTCCAGAACAGCTGGGTGAGTTCTTGGCGGGTGGTGGTGCCGGTTTTCTTCAGAATGTTGTGCACATGGGCCTGCACGGTGCCCAGGGCCAGTTGCGGCGAACTGGCGATGTTCTGGTTGTCCTTGCCCTGCAGCACCTCTTTCAAGATGACGCGCTCGCGCGCGGTCAGGTGACAGTGCTCGCAGAGGGCGAGGAGCAGCTCGTCTACGTATTCTTGGGCGTCGGGCGCGTCGGTTCCTTAGAACGGAGGCGCAAGGTGTTGACAGCGGCGCACAGGGCGAAGAAACCAGTTCAATATCAATCCGTCTAGGCGTTAGGACTAGTTAGGATTAGTTAGGATTAGTTAGGATTAGCCAGGGTAAGGTGTGCGGTGAGCTAATGTAATCTGAAAATAATCCTGGTTATTTCTTCTCAAAACTACGGGTGCGCCCCATGCTGTGTGGCGCAAGGGAGCGTCTCGCTCATTTCGGGGCGCTTCATGGGGGGCGCGGTCCGCAAGGGGCGGTCCGGCCAACGAATTTTGAAGGAGATTTCAATGGTCAAAGATTACATCGACACCAACGACTTCACAAAAGAAGAGCTGCTCGGCATGGTAGATCTGGCCATCGCCATGAAGGGGCTCATCAAGGAGGGCGGCGAGTACCCGCACCTGCTGAAGGACAAGACCCTCGGCATGATCTTCCAGCAGGTGTCCACCCGTACCCGCATCTCCTTCGAGACGGCCATGAGCGACCTCGGCGGTCACGCCCAGTTCTTCGGCCCCGGCTCCATCCAGCTGGGTGGCCATGAGTCCATCGAGGACTCCGGCCGCGTTATGGGAAGCCTCGTCGACATCCTCATGGCCCGCGTCGATCGTCATAAGGATGTAGTGAGCTTGGCGAAGTACTCCGCGGCCCCCGTCATCAACGGCATGAGCGAGTACAACCATCCCACCCAGGAGCTCGGCGACCTCATGACCATGATCGAGAACTTGCCCGCCGGTAAGAAGATCGAGGACTGCAAGTTTGCCTGGATCGGCGATGCCACCCAGACCTGCGCGTCGCTCATGTTCATCTGCACGAAGATGGGCATGGACTTCGTGCAGTTCGGACCGAAGGGGCATCAGATTCCCGACGGCTGCCTGCATATTGGCACCGATGAGGAGCGCGCCGAGTTCGGCAAGCATCTCATGGCTATCGGCGAGGAGAACTGCAAGGTCTCCGGCGGCACCATCACCATTTCCGACGACATTTCCTGCATCGAGGGCGCCGACTTCGTGTACACCGATGTGTGGTACGGCCTCTACGACAGCGAAGTCTCCAGCTCCAGCTACATGGATGTGTTCTATCCGAAGTACCAGGTGACCTGGGATATGATGAACGTTGCCGGTCCGAACAGCATGTTCATGCACTGCCTGCCCGCCAACCGTGGCGAGGAAGTCGTCGACGAGGTCATGGACGATCCCGAGCGCTCCCTGTGCTGGGTCGAGGCCGAGAACCGCAAGCACTCCATTCGCGCCATCCTGGCCACTCTGTGCCCCCAGAGCGAGCCCGACGAGCAGAAGGCTGCGGCATACCGCGCCACCATCAATGAGCGCATGGCCGCTCTCGGTAAGCACGGTCTGTAAGACGTACCAGGTCGGGCGAGCTACGGCTCGCCCGCCTTCGCAGGAGATGGGCGACCTCATGGCCATCGGCGAGGAGAACTGCAAAGTCTCCGATGACAACCGAGTGCATCAAGGGCGCCGACTTCATCTACACCGACGTGTGGTATGGCCTGTACGATGCTTTCTGATGGGCGGCAGCAGATGCTTGTCTCTTGCTGCCCATCATCTGCGCCACTGCGCGTAAGCACTGGCGCCCTGTCTGAAAACGACTGAGCAAAGGATTAAATATGAGTGACGGAAAGAAAAAGCTTTCCTTCCTGACGGTCATTTCGACCATCATCTGCGTCGTCTTCGTTTGCGAGGCCGCCGCTCCTGCTGCTGCCATTGGCAACCAGCAGTTCTTCTGGTGGATCTTCCTGATCCTGACCTTCCTGCTCCCTTACGGCATGGTCGTCGCCGAGCTCGGCACCACCTATGACGGCGAGGGCGGCATTTACGACTGGGTACGCGATGGCCTGGGCGACAAGTGGGGCGCCCGCATTTCGTACTACTACTGGGTCAACTACCCGCTGTGGATCGCCTCGCTGGCGACCATGTTCCCCGACATCCTGGGCATGGTCTTTGGCGTCGAGTTCAACCTGATCGCCAAGATGGGCATCGAGCTCGCCTTCGTGTGGATCGTCTACCTCATGGGCCGCTCCAAGGCGGCCGACTCCGAGTGGGTCCTCAACGGTGGCGCCCTGATCAAGGTCGCCGTTGCCGTCATCGTCGGCGCCCTGGGCATCTGGTATGCCATGGAGAACGGTTTCGCGAGCGACATGTCCGCCGCCACCTTCCTGCCCGAGCTCACCAACACCAACGCCCTGGGCTACCTGTCCATCATCATCTTCAACTTCATGGGCTTCGAGGTTATCTGCACCATGACCGATGATATGGCCGATCCCGCTCGCGATATCCCCAAGGCTATCGTCGTCGGTGGCGTGGCTATTGCCGTCATCTACCTGTTCGCTGGCTTCGGCATCGGCGCCGCCATCCCGGCCGACTCCATCGACCCCGACTACGGCATGATCTTCGCAGTCCAGACCATGGTGGGCGATTCCGTGCTCTTCAAGGTCATCTGCATCGCCTTCCTGATCACCCTGTTCGCCAACATGGCCGCCTGGTCCTTCGGCGTCAACTCCGTCGCCCGCTACGCCGCCGAGCACGGCAACATGCCCAAGGTCTTCGCCTCGATGATCTCCGAGGACGACATGCCCAACGGCGCCAACCTGGTCAACGCCGTCGTCGCCTCCCTGGTCCTCTGCCTGCAGCTCGTTCCCGTCGACGCCATCTCCAACGGCGTCTTCTGGATGCTCTTCGGCACCTCCGTCGTCTTCCTGCTGCTCACCTACATCCCGATGTTCCCGGCGTTCCTCAACCTCCGCAAGAACGACCCCAACCGCGAGCGCATCTTCACGTTCCCGTTCAAGGGCGCGATGATGAAGGTCATGCTGGCCATCCCCTGCATCGAGCTGATCCTGGCCATCGTCGCGACGCTGGCGCCGTTCTCCGCCGCCGAGATCGGCGAGAAGGTCCCGATGATCATCATCTTCATCGTGCTCATGCTCATCGGCGAGGTCGTCCGCGTCGTCAGCGCCAAGGGCCGCGAGACCGAGTACAAGGGCCTCACCCCCGAGCTGGCCGCCCAGCGCCTCGCCGAGGAGGCCGAGGAGAACTAGGGCACCCGGTTCCGGGCACCCCGGCCTCCTCGGAGGTGTGCCCGGGCGACGGGTCCGCCAACCATTCCCCGGGGCGGGTGCAGGCGATAGCTCCGGCAGCCGCCGACCGCCCCGACCCCTCTCCCGTATCCCTCGTGCGCCCTGTCTCCGCGCACCTGGCTACGTCGTCGCCCGCCGGTGCGACCCCGTGAAAACCGGCGCCGGGCGCCCCGACCTCTGCCGGGGGACGGGCGCCCGCCATCTCTTGGTCCTAGGCCGCGGGCAGCCCGCCCGCGGCAGACGATCGTCCGGTTTGGAGGAAATCTTATGCGTACGATCACCGAGTCCGAGTCCACCCCTAGGGCCGACGGCTTCTTCATGCCCGCCGAGTTCGCCCCCCAGGACCGCGTGTGGATGGGCTGGCCCCACCGCACCGACACCTGGGCCCACGGCGCCAAGCCCGCCCAGAGGCAGTATGCCGCCATCGCCCGCGCCATCTCCGAGTTCACCCCGGTCTACATGTGCGCCAACCAGGTCGACTACGCCAACTGCAAGGCCGTCTTCGAGAACGACGAGAACGTCACCGTCGTCGAGATGACCACCGACGACGCCTGGTTCCGCGACACCGGCGCCACCTACGTCATCAACGGCAAGGGCGAGAAGCGCGCCAACCACTGGCACTTCAACGGCTACGGCGGCCTCATCGACGGCCTCTACTTCCCGTGGGACAAGGACGAGCAGATCGCCCTCAAGATGGCCGAGCTCTCCGGCTGCCGCCGCTACCGTCCCGACGACATGATCCTCGAGGGCGGCTCCATCACCGTCGACGGCGAGGGCACCCTCGTCGTCACCGACCAGTGCCTCCTGTCCCCCGGCCGCACCTGCTCCGCGGTGCTCGAGGAGGAGGACCCCGAGTCCATCTGGCCCAAGTACCGCAAGAAGTTCGAGCCCTGGAGCGAGGAGCTTCGCGGGTACATGACCGAGCACCTCAAGGACTACCTCGGCGTCGAGAAGGTCATCTGGGTCAAGGAGGGCATCGACCCCGAGGAGACCAACGGCCACATCGACGACGTCGCCACCTTCATCGCCCCGGGCGTCATGGTCTGCATCTGGACCGACGACCCCGAGTACCCGTTCTACGAGCAGTGCCACGCCGCCTACGAGACCCTCTCCAACGCGGTTGACGCCAAGGGCCGCAAGCTGAAGGTCTACAAGCTCTGCATGCCCGTGAAGCCGCTGTACATGGACCAGGCCTCCTGCGACACCATCGACGCCGACGAGAACGCCGAGCCGCGCGTCCCCGACGAGCCGCTGATCGCCTCCTACATGAACTACCTCGTGACCAACCACGGCGTCATCGTCCCGCAGTACGGCGACGAGAACGACCGGCTGGCCGTCGACACGCTCCAGGAGATCTACGACGAGGTCTGGGGCGAGGGCGTCTACAAGTGCGTGGGCGTCCAGTCCGACCAGGTCGTCTACGGCGGCGGCAACATCCACTGCATCACGCAGCAGGAGCCGTCCGCCTAATGGCCCGGCCTGCCGGGGCGCGGCGCCCCTCTTTCACGGGGATCCGCCGCACCCCGGAGGCCTGGCCGGCCGGGCGAACGGGGCCGCCTGGCCGGCCGGGCTTTCCCCCGGCGCTCCGCTGCCTCCGCACCGGAGCGCCCTTCCCCTTCGATTGGATACCCGCCTGGCCTGGGACCTATCGCGGGTTAGGCCAATTGTTCGCTTGGATATCCCAGGTCAGGCGCGTATCCAATTGCCGAAAGTTCCCGGTCGTATACGCGGCCGTCTTGATCGGAGTATCTATGTACCAGCGTATTTAATTACTGCGCTGGAATAGAACACATGCTTGATAAATTAATTTAGCATCAGACAGCGGGCGCAGTTTCAGCCGAATCCGTGCCCGCTGCTGTATGTGTGAACAGTGCGAATAGGGGACGTAGCCCTGTTCACACCTGGACCCATGTCGGCACCGGTCAATGCCCACGATGCTTCTGCTTACGCTTCAACTTCCGCTGCTCGAAGCGCGCCGCTTGGGGCTCGGGTCGCTTCTGTCCATCAGGGATGCATTCACGAAGGTCCTCATCGCCCGCGCGGGAGTTCGAACGCGCGCAAATCGATCCGGACGCAAGCGAAGCCCCAGTCAGCTCCATGACTTATGGGAAAGCCGCCCTTTGCAGGCTTCTTACCCTTGTTGTGGCGGTTGTTGTTACCAGTGCTGTTTGCATTCGCATTGGCAGAGGAGCTGTCGCCGTTGCCCCCCGTATTCGTCAGTACCGGGCTGGGTGGTTGCCTTTCAGTCTGCATGCAAGGTGAGCTCGGGCCCAGCGCCGTCTTTTTATAAGCGCTTTGGCGAAAACGTCTTGCTTATCAGGAGGATTTAAGTCCCAATTAAGAAAGGAGCGGAAAGAGAGCCATATGCAATAGCAATGATTTCGCTATTGCATCTATTACTTGCATTTGCCTTAATAAACCCTATATTAGAATAAGGCGCAATCGTATCCTTTTACCAAATCTGAGCAAGCGCATGTATGCCCCAGCTCAGATTCAAAAGACTTTGAAAGCGAGATGCCCTGAGCAAATGCTCATGTACGGTAAAGAAGCAAGCAACCGAAAACAATAGATAGACCGCCAGCACTACACTATTCCGAACCAAAGACCAAAAGATAAGCATTTTGAGAAAATCTAAACTTTTGGATTTTCCTACAATGCCGACTACGGCGGAATCCCTCCCACTCCTTATATATTTCTTTCTGTATACATTGAATTTGTATTTAGTAAAATGCAGACAACACCACGGATCGGCTTTTGGCTGGACAATTCCAACCAAAAGCCGCAGCAGACAGTAGAAACCATTCTGAACGTTAGGAAGCCGGTATGATTGTTACATATAAGGGGAAGAAAAATTTCTTTTAGATACTTGTTTTCCTAAAACTGATGTGATATAATAATTCAAGTCCAGAAAAGGAGTAAAAAATATGCGGCAAGGTATTCTTAAATAAAACTATAATCAAATAGTGGGAACAAAGGATTATGATAGTCCCTTTTGTAGGGGCTTAGTTTTTTGTACCCAATTTAAGAATACTTTTGCCTTATCAATTTTGACATATCCCCAAAAACAGCACTCACAAACAGGTGTATGCTGTATACGTGTATGTCCGCAATTATCATCCCCAGTGGTAAAAGTATTTTACTGCTGGGGATTTTTATGCCCTTCGGGGCAGTAAAGGGAGGACAATCACATGAAAATAATCAATATCGGGATTCTTGCCCATGTAGACGCTGGAAAGACAACCTTGACGGAGAGCCTGCTATATGCCAGCGGAGCCATTTCAGAACCGGGGAGCGTCGAAAAAGGGACAACGAGGACGGACACCATGCTTTTGGAGCGGCAGCGTGGGATTACCATTCAAGCGGCAGTCACTTCCTTCCAGTGGAACAGATGTAAAGTCAACATTGTGGATACGCCCGGCCACATGGATTTTTTGGCGGAGGTGTACCGCTCTTTGGCTGTTTTAGATGGGGCCATCTTGGTGATCTCCGCTAAAGATGGTGTGCAGGCCCAGACCCGTATTCTGTTCCATGCCCTGCGGAAAATGGACATTCCCACCGTTATCTTTATCAACAAGATCGACCAGACTGGCGTTGATTTGCAAGGCGTGTATCAGTCTGTTCGGGATAAGCTCTCCGCCGATATTATCATCAAGCAGACGGTGTCGCTGTCCCCGGAAATAGTCCTGGAGGAAAATACCGACATAGAAGCATGGGATGCGGTCATTGAAAATAACGATGAATTATTGGAAAAGTATATCGCAGGAGAACCAATCAGCCGGGAAGAACTTGCGCAGGAGGAACAGCGGCGGGTTCAAGACGCCTCCCTGTTCCCGGTCTATCATGGCAGCGCCAAAAAGGGCCTTGGCATTCAACCGTTGATGGATGCGGTGACAGGGCTGTTCCAACCGATTGGGGAACAGGGGAGCGACGCCCTATGCGGCAGCGTTTTCAAGGTGGAGTATACAGATTGTGGCCAGCGGCTCATCTATTTGCGGCTATACAGCGGAACGCTGCGCCTGCGGGATACGGTGGCTCTGGCCGGGAGAGAAAAGCTGAAAATCACAGAGATGCGTATTCCATCCAAAGGGGAGATTGTTCGGACAGACACCGCCCACAAGGGCGAAATTGTCATTCTTCCCAGCGACAGCGTGGGATTAAACGACGTATTGGGGGACAACACCCGGCTCCCTCGTAAAAGGTGGCGTGAGGACCCCCTCCCCATGCTGCGGACGTCGATTGCGCCGAAAACGGCAGCGCAAAGAGAACGGCTGCTGGACGCTCTTACGCAACTTGCGGATACTGACCCGCTTTTGCGCTGCGAGGTGGATTCCATCACCCATGAGATCATTCTTTCTTTTTTGGGCCGGGTGCAGTTGGAGGTTGTTTCCGCTTTGCTGTCGGAAAAATACAAGCTTGAAACAGTGGTAAAGGAACCCACCGTCATTTATATGGAGCGGCCGCTCAAAGCAGCCAGCCACACCATCCATATCGAGGTGCCGCCCAACCCGTTTTGGGCATCCATCGGACTGTCTGTTACACCACTCCCGCTTGGCTCCGGTGTACAATACGAGAGCCGGGTTTCGCTGGGATACTTGAACCAGAGTTTTCAAAACGCTGTCAGGGATGGTATCCGTTACGGGCTGGAGCAGGGCTTGTTCGGCTGGAACGTAACGGACTGTAAGATTTGCTTTGAATACGGGCTTTATTACAGTCCGGTCAGCACGCCGGCGGACTTCCGCTCATTGGCCCCGATTGTATTGGAACAGGCATTGAAGGAATCGGGGACGCAGCTGCTGGAACCTTATCTCTCCTTCATCCTCTATGCGCCCCAGGAATACCTTTCCAGGGCTTATCATGATGCACCGAAATACTGTGCCACCATCGAAACGGCCCAGGTAAAAAAGGATGAAGTTGTCATTACTGGCGAGATTCCCGCCCGCTGTATACAGGCATACCGTACTGATCTGGCCTTTTACACCAACGGGCGGAGCGTATGCCTTACAGAGCTGAAAGGATATCAGGCCGCTGTCGGTCAGCCGGTCATCCAGCCCCGCCGTCCAAACAGCCGCCTGGACAAGGTGCGCCATATGTTTCAGAAGGTAATGTAAAGATACATAATCGTCAAGACGGCAACAATCAGAAGTTATGGAGGGTAACGGGCGATCATACGGCAACAGTGCTTGGCGCTGCTCTGACCGGAACGGATGTGCTTGCATTGGCAGCTGCAATCTGCGCGCGCAAAAGAAAGCGCATCTGATAAAACTAGGCGCTCTCATTTCGCTTGCCACAAGAAGTCGGTACCGCGCGGATGCGAACTGCGGCCCAAACTTAGACGGCTCAATAAATAAATAAGCTGCAAGGGACTGGCCCCGGATTTTCTCCGGGGCCAGTCCCTTCAATTTGACCCGACCCCTCCGAGCGTTTCAGTGGGTTGCGTAGGCGTCGAGGTCAGTCATCCCTAAAGGGTCCGAAGTCGAATCACGTCCGCTCCGATCCCGTCCTTGATATAGCCGAAGGCCTGTTCGGCCGGCTCGCTATCCAGGCGGCTGTCCTTGACACCTATTCCGAAGGAGGCATGCGAGCGATATCAAGTCGTCGCGATTCCCAATGCTCATCTTGACCGCGTGCCATCTGGGCAGGCGGCGCAACCATGGCTCCCTTGTTGGTTTTCGACGTTGTATAAGGCAATCGCAATCGTCTTGAGCTTCTTTAGGGAACTTGAACAAGAGATATGGCCTGCTGGCGATTGATTAAGTCCATTCGTTTTGGTTACAAGAAAACACACTGCGCGCCTGCAGCATGAAGAAGAGGGAATCCATATGAATATCGTTGTATTGAGTGGTAGCCCGCGCAAGGGTGCCAATACCGACATTATGGTCGAGGCGTTTGCCGAGACCGCGCGTGAGGGCGGCCATACGGTCGAGGTCATCCGCGTTGCCAGCAAGAAGATCGCCGGCTGCCTGGGATGCCAGTGCTGCTTTACCCATGAGGGCACTTGCGTGCAGAAGGATGACATGGCCAACGTGATCGAGTCGCTGCAAGACGCCGACATGGTCGTCTTCGCTTCGCCTATCTACTGGTTCGATATCACCGCGCAGGAGAAGGCTGCCATCGACCGCCTGTACGCCTTCGGTGCTACGGGCTTCCCGTTCACCAAGACGGCCCTTTTGCTCGATAGCCACAGCGAGGGCGTCTATGATGCGGCGATCGCTATGTACAAGTCAACCTGCGCGTACTGCAAGTGGGAGGACCAGGGCATTGTCACCATCAGCGGTATGACCGAGCGCGACAGCATGGCATCGTCGCCCAAGTTGGAAGAGGTCCGAGAGCTCGCTCGCAAGCTCGCCTAAGGCAAGAAGAGCGCATGGCAATCGGTGTTATTTGAACTGCTTGCCGTCCTTGCCAGGTGAATCGTTGATTGCCATGCGCCGTTGCCCTTGCGGACAATCTCGGCGTGCTAGGAGGCCTTCTCACTCAGGAACTCCCTGAATGCGGGGATGTCAAAGCCAACGAGACCACGCCCGCGCTCTCCGATGACGCCGTCCTCGAGGAGACGGCGTTTATATTGGCTTGCATAGTTGCCGGCAACGCCCATGCGTTTGGCTATCTCCGAGACCCTGCTGGGGCCAGAGTCGGGCAGCATCGCGAGCAAAAACTCAATGTCTTTATCGGAAAGCTCCCGATAGGTCGTTTCGAGAATTCGATCGCGCAGCTCCATACGGGCAAGCAGAGAACCTTGCTGGACATCAGGTGCGCTGATTTTGGGCGAGTTCTCCGAAACATCCCATGTGCGATATCCGACGAGCTGCATCATGTAGGGGAATCCGTCGACGGCCTTCACAGCATCCTCGAGCGCTTCTGGTGTGATTGAACGTCCTCCGGCCTCAACAGTTTTGCGAAACGCGTTTGCAATTTCAACGTCAGTGATTCGTCCTAACTGATGATATTGGGAACGCCTGAGGAACGAGACGGAATCGTTACGCAGCAACGCCGATACTTTGTAGGGCAGTCCTGCCATGAGTAGGGCAACTTTTTTACCTTCGCGTACAAAGTGCTGGTAAATAGAGGCAAATTGAAGCATTTCTTCGAGATCGACGGTGACTTCATCGATGGTGATGAGAAGTCCGATGTCATGTTTTTCGAGTTGCTTAAAGATACCATTCATGCGTGTGCGCCAGTTGCCCTGGGCCTCTTGAGCATATGTCCAATCGATGCCCACTGGACCAATTTGAACGCCGTTTATGCGCGCGTGAGGCTGTGAGAGATAGCTATCTGCGGCTTCTTTGGTTCGCTCGATAATATCTTCGAGCATGCCTGGCATGGCGGAGACATTTGCTGCGATCCAGCCGTGTTCAAGCGCCGTTTCTGAAAGGAGCGAGAGAAGCGCCGTCTTGCCCGTTCCCCTTGCGCCCGTAAAAATAGTCGACAGGTTGGGATCTCCCGGGCCGTTGATAAAGCCACGGTTGATGTCGCGCAGGATATGCTCGCGACCCGCTAGAAAGGGAGGGACGCTTCCAAATGTTGGGGTAAAAGGGTTCTTGCTGTACTCCATGGTAGCTCCTTTGCAAGTTTTGCTAATTTTTGCAAGTTTTGCTAACTTTTGCAAGTTTTGCTAACGACAGACCAAAGGGCATCGAAGCAGTGGCGCTGACATGTTTTACGCAGAAAAATAAGCAGAAATCAATTTATCTGCGTTAAAAAATAGTTGAGAAGAAAAACGACGAGTCCCGGGCGCAATGCCGTTGCGTTCCGGGCCTCGTCGCTTTGCGAAGTGTCTAACGATCTCGTTGCCGTTGTCCTAGTCAAACAAACTCGGCATGTCGTTTTCCTTCATGAGGGCACCGGCGGAGGGGAGGCTCTGCGCGGTGAACTTCTCGGCCGAGACGCCGGCGCCAAGA
The DNA here is from genome assembly GCF_052118785.1 of Collinsella sp. LCP21S3_A9. Classification (NCBI taxonomy): domain Bacteria; kingdom Bacillati; phylum Actinomycetota; class Coriobacteriia; order Coriobacteriales; family Coriobacteriaceae; genus Collinsella; species Collinsella sp. LCP21S3_A9. The sequence continues at coordinate 12,660 of NZ_JBQKGN010000014.1, forward strand.
ATCCCCTCGGTCGTGCCGACGGTGGTGACCGAGCGACCCTTCTTGGCGGTAAAGGCCTGGACGCCCTGCGTGTTGGTGGTCGTCTTGGTCTTGAGCAGCGACGTGTTGAAGTTCATCAGGCGGTAGTCGCTCGAGACCAGCGCGAGGTCGCGATCCTCCTTGAGCACCTGTGCATACAGCAGTTTGCTGCCGCCGTAGATGGCGTTCTTGAGGCGCTTGCGGTTGGTCTTGGTGACGTATCCAGAAAGCGCGACGCGCACCACACGACCGTTCTCAAAGACGAACAGCACGTCGGCCTTGTAGTCCTCGGGGTCGATGACCCAGATGACGCTCTCGTCGGGTTCCATCTCGAGGTCGGTGGGCAAGTACGAGCCCAGCTGGGCCGACTTGGTGTCCTCAAACGCTGCGACCTTGCACTTGTACACCTGGCTCTTGTTGGTAAACACGAGCAGCTCGTGCGTATTGGAGGACGGGAACTCGATAAAGGGCTTATCGCCGTCCTTGTACTTGAGCGTCGCAGCCTTCTTGAGTACGCGGTCCGTCATCTTCTTAAGGTAGCCCTCGCGCGAGAGCATGATGGTAACCGGATATTCCTCGACCTCGGGCTCCAGGCTTACCTCGATGACCTCGTGAGGCTCAATCCTGCCCGTGCGGCGCGGCATCACGTACTTCTTGTTGACCGCAGCCAGCTCGTCGCTGATGACCTTCTTGATGTTCTCCTCGCTGGAGAGGATCTCCTCTAGCTCGGCAATCTCACCCTCAAGCTTAGCGATGTCCTTGGTGCGGTTGAGGATGTACTCCTCGTTGATGTTGCGGAGCTTAAGCTCGGCAACAAACTCGGCCTGGGTCTCGTCGATGTCGAAACCCTTCATAAGGTTGGGCACGACCTCAGCCTCGAGCTTGGTGCCACGGATGATGGCGATGGCCTTGTCGATGTCGAGCAGAATCGCCTCGAGGCCGTGCAGCAGGTGCAGGCGCTCGGACTTTTTGCCCAAGTCAAAGTTAATGCGACGACGCGTGGACTCAATACGCCACTTGACCCACTCGTGCAGGATCTGGCGTACGCCCATAACGCGGGGGTAACCATCGACCAACACGTTAAAGTTGCACGAGAACGAATCCTGCAGCGTAGTCGAGCGATAGAGCTTGGCCATGAGCTTATCGGGGTCGACACCGCGCTTAAGGTCGATGGCGATACGCAGGCCCGAGAGGTCAGTCTCGTCGCGGATGTCAGCGATCTCCTTGACCTTGCCCTCTTTGGAGAGCTTGACGATGCGATCGATGATGACATCGGTCTTGGTGGTGTAGGGGATCTCGTAGACCTCGATGATGCGCTCTTCGGGAATCCAGCGCCAGCGGGAGCGGATCTGGAAGCTGCCAAGGCCGGTCTCGATAATCTTTTCCATCTCCTCGCGGCGGTAGATAATCTCACCGCCGGTCGAGAAGTCGGGCATGGGCATGTACTCGAGCAGATCGCAGTTGGGATCCTGCAGATAGTGCATGGTGGCGGTGCAGACCTCGTTGAGGTTGAAGCCGCAGATGTCGGACGCCATGGCGACGCCGATGCCCTTGTTGGCCGAGACAAGGATGTTGGGGAACGTGGTGGGCAACAGACGCGGCTCCTTCATGGCGCCGTCGTAGCTGTCGACGAAGTCGACCGGGTCTTTGTCGATGTCCTTGAAGATCTCGGCACTGATGGGGGCGAGCTTGGCCTCGGTGTAACGTGAGGCGGCGTAGCTCAGGTCGCCCGAATAGTACTTGCCAAAGTTGCCCTTCGACTCCACGAAGGGGGCGAGCAGCGCCTCGTTGCCGGTGGCCAAGCGCACCATCGTCTCGTAGATCGCGGCGTCGCCGTGCGGGTTGAGCTTCATGGTTTGGCCCACGATGTTAGCGCTCTTCTGGCGCTCACCTTTGAGCAAGCCCATCTTGTACATGGTGTAGAGCAGCTTGCGGTGCGAGGGCTTAAAACCGTCGATCTCGGGGAACGCACGCGAGACGTTGACGCTCATGGCGTAGGGCATGTAGTTGACCTCGAGCGTCTGCGTGATCGGCTGATTGGTGACCTCGGAGTGCAGGCCGATGACGTTCTCGGCGTTGACCTGCTTTTTCTTTGGCTGGTTCTTCGTCTTCTTCTTTGCCACGATTTCCTCTTGAACTTCTTATGGGCCGTCGTTATCGATTTGCTGCTACTGCAGGTCCAGCTGGTCCAGGTATTCCTTGCCGTGCTCCGAGATATGGCGCTTGCGGCCCGCCTCGTCGCTGCCCAGCAGAAGGTTGAACATGGTCTCCATCTTGGTGACGTCTTCGGACTCGACCTTGATCAGACGACGCGTCTCGGGGTTCATGGTGGTGAGCCACATCATGTCCGGGTCGTTCTCACCAAGACCCTTGGAGCGGTTGATGGAGCACTTCTGGTCGCCGATCTCCTTAAGAATGCCGTTCTTCTCGAGCTCGGTGTAGGCAAAGTAGGTCTTTTCTTTGCAGTTGATCTCGTAGAGCGGCGACTCGGCGATATACACGTAGCCTTCGTCGATAAGCGTGGGCACCAGGCGATAGAGCATGGTGAGCACGAGCGTACGGATGTGATAGCCGTCGACGTCGGCGTCCGTACAGATGATGACCTTGTTCCAGTTGAGGTTGTCCAGGTCAAAGGCGCCCAGGTTCTTGATGCGCTTGTCCTTGATCTCCACGCCGCAGCCCAGCACGCGCATGAGGTCCATGATGATGTCGGACTTAAAGATGCGCGGATAGTCCTCCTTTAGGCAGTTGAGGATCTTGCCGCGGACGGGCATAACGCCCTGGAACTCGGCATCGCGCGAGGTGCGAATGGCGCCTGCTGCCGAGTCGCCCTCTACGATGTAGATCTCGCGACGGCTCTTGTCCTTGGAGCGGCAGTCGATGAATTTCTGCACGCGGTTGGCCATGTCGGTCTTCTGCTGCAGGTTGGTCTTGATGCTCTGGCGCGTCTTCTCGGCATTCTCGCGCGAGCGCTTGTTGATGAGCACCTGCTCCATGATCTTGTTGGCGGCATCTTTGTTCTCGATCAAGTAGGTCGAGAGGCGCTCCTTAAAGAATGCCGTCATGGCCTGCTGGATAAAGCGGTTGTTGATGGCCTTCTTAGTCTGGTTTTCGTAGGACGTTTGGGTGGAGAAGCAGTTGGTTACCAGCACCAGACAGTCCTGGACATCTTGCCACTTAATGCCGCTCTCGTTTTTGTTGTACTTGCCCTGTTGCTTGATGTAGGCATCGATGGCGCTGGTCAGGGCGCTACGGGCCGCCTTTTCGGGTGAGCCGCCGTTCTCGAGCCAGGAGGAGTTGTGGTAGTACTCCTGCATCGTGAAAGTGCGCGAGAAGCACATGCAAGCAGTGATTTTTACGTTGTAATCGGGCAGATCCTCGCGATCGCGACCGCGACGGTCGGCCTCGATAAAGAAGGGATCGGTAAGGTAGTCGGCACCGACCTTCTCGAGCACGTAGTCCTCGATGCCCTTGGGATAGCAGAAGTCCTCTTGGGAAAACTCGCCGTCGTCGCCCTCGATGCGCAGCCGGAAGGTCACGTTGGCGTTGACCACGGCCTGGCGGCGCATGGTCTCGCGATACCAATCGTGGGGGATGCTGATGGAGGTAAAGACCTCAAGATCGGGGCGCCACTTGATGGTGGTACCGGTGCGGTCCTCGTCGCTGGGCTCAACCTCGAGTGCTTTCTTTTTGGCGCCGACGACCTTGCCCTTCTTAAAGTGCAGGGAGTACTTGTTGCCGTCGCGCCAAACCGTGACGTCCATGTATTCGGAGGCGTACTGGGTTGCGCACGAGCCCAGGCCGTTGGTGCCGAGCGAGAAGTCGTAGTCGCCGCCCTGGTTGTTGTTGTACTTACCGCCGGCGTAAAGCTCGCAAAAGACGAGTTCCCAGTTAAAGCGCTTCTCGGAGGGGTTCCAGTCAAGCGGGCAGCCGCGGCCGTTGTCCTCTACCTGAATGGAGCCATCGCGAAAGGCGGTAAGGGTGATGAGCTTGCCGTAGCCCTGGCGCGCCTCGTCAACGGCGTTGGACAGGATCTCGAAGGCGGCATGCGCGCAACCGTCGAGCCCGTCCGAGCCAAAGATGACGGCGGGGCGCAGGCGTACGCGCTCCTCGTCCTTGAGCTGGCGGATACTGTCGTTACCATAGTTTGCGGTGTTTTTTGCCATACTCGCTCTCTCGGTGCTCCTTTGCTGCGTTTAAGTCATATAGATAGTCAAGGTAGCATAGCCCAGCCCACAGACGATTCCAACCAACACGAAATCCATCGAACAATCGTTCGGAGTTCGATGAGGTTTCGTTTACTCGCACAAAACCGAGTCGGTATTGTGCGAGTAAGTTTGAATTGCGAACCGAAGTTGTAATGTCCGCATAGCGATGACGAATGAGCCGAGTCGGCGTCTCTCATAAAAGTAACTAGGAGCTAGCGGGGCCTATCCGAATTGACCTCATTGGCGGTATCGGCTTCGAGCGCCGTGCGGCGGGTGCTGTAGGCGACGAGGCCGGCGCCTGCCGCGGCGAGTGCTGCAGCGGCTGCCGTAAGGGGAGCGCATGTATCGCCCGTGCCCGCAAGCGCGCCCGCTTTTCCGGGGCGCTTGCTATTGTTGTGGTCCTTGCCGCTGCTGGAGCTGCTTCCGCCGGAGCCGCCGCCCTTGTCAGTACCGCCGCCACTCGAGCCGCCACCGTCGTCCGCCGTCATCGGTGCATCGTGAAGTCCCGTCGTATCCGCGCTGTCGCATACGCCGACCTGAACTTCGGAGCGTTCGCATGCCGCGTCGGGCACATGAAGCTCGTGCAGTACGGCACCCAGCGCCGAGTTTGCACCCGGTCGAATTTCCTCGAGCGTTACGGGATCGAGCGCCACCAGATTATGCGCCTTCGCATACAGCGTTACGCGTTTGCCCACATCGTCGCTCCAACTCTCGGGGATGGCGAAGCTCATGCGGAACTGTGCCGTGCAACCCGGTGCCAGCACGGCGTTGCCGTTGTCGGCTACCAGCGGGTGCGTTGCAAAACGTGCGCCCAGCGTCTCGAGCGCGTACTTCACGTGTGCCATGTCTTTGGCCGAAGCATCCTCGGCAAGCTCTGGATCGTAGATCGAAACCATGCGTGCGTTCAGTCCGAATCCGATGGATGCGCTGGAGAACGGCTGGCTGGAGCCCTCTCGGTACAGATCGATCGTGCCGGCGGTCAGCAAGGTGTTGCCGTCGTTTCGCACCGTGACCATGAAGGATTCGCCTGCTGCTCCGGGTACCACCGCGCCCGAGGTAGCGACCGCGCCCGTCGGAGTGGCACACGCCACCAAGGGCACTTCGATGCCGTGCAGCTCTGCCTCGCTCTTCTCCGCGCTCACAATGTGCGTGGCGAGTGCGGAGAGTATGCCTCCCGACGTCAAAAATGTCGTTATCTGATCGACGGGATGGTCCAGCTCGCACATCACGAACGGCTCCGTGAACAGATCGCCTGCCAAGGTGCTGGCGAAGATGCGGAAGTGCTTGCCCATCACTGCTACCGGGTTGCCTTCTTCGTCGTAGGTTTGTCCCACCTTGCCATCGGTGTTCTCTACATAGAGCACGCACCTGCCGTTGTTGCTTACGCTAAACGATGCCGGGCCACAGCCTGCGGCACCCACGGGCTGCGTTGCAAATGCCGATGCGCCTCGCGTCCAAGTAATATGCTGCAGTTGCTCGTTGACGGTTGCCAAAAAGCCCGAATGTTGTGGCCATGGCACCGCATGAGGTACCGTGGCGTCTGGTGACATAACGTCCCAGCACGCAATGGACTGGCCGATCACGGCGTACGATGCGCAGCCGCAACCGTCTGCGGTCTCGTACGCAACGGACACCACCATTTTGCCGTTGATATTCTCGGGCTTGCCCAGCTCGATACTCGACGGTGCTTGCGGAAAGCGGAGGATCTGACGGAACGTGAGACTGTCGCCCAAATCATCCGACCACAAGGTAAAGCATTCCAGCGCAACCTCGGCCTCGCTGCCGAGCGCCTTTTCTGCGGTGGTTCCGCGGCGGTGGAGGTAGGCACCCGACAGGCGCCCGTCGACGAGCGTCTTGCCCACCGTGATACGCGGGCACTGCAGACAATGGTAGCCATCCTCCTGAAGGCGGCCGCGCGAGATGCTGCGCCACGACGTATACGACACCACGCGAACTTCGCTATTACTTATGCGCAGGCGCACGACGGACAGTATGCCGGCTGTGCTTGCCGTATCGAAAAGGGTGTTGTCACCGGCGGGGCGCTCGCCCGAGATCAGCAGCACGTAGGCGTCCTGGTTTCCTCTTCCGTCCGTATATTCCACCACGTCGAAGTCGTAATCGAATATGCCGTCGCGCTCCACGTCGCCCTCGCCAAACCCAAGGGGAAAGTCCACGGGAGTGGGAGCGGACCACGTGCCGTTTGCCTTTGTGTGCACCACCAGGCGCGAGCGGCCATTGTCGCCGTAGCGCACCGAGGCGATACGGAACAGACATTCTACGCCGGCAATCATTGCCAGCTTCATGTGAGCTTCGCTGAGCACGCCAGCAAACAGCACGTTGTCGCTCGAGGGTTTTATGCCGCCACGCTCGTCCTCCGATACACCAGCAGAATTGGCGTTGGGGTCCGCAACGGCGTTCGTCGCCTGCCCGATATAGGTGTACTCATACATCGGCGCGGCGTTTTCTATCAGTGTATGGACGAAATGCTCGATCTGTCCCGTGTCGTCGCTTTCTGCATCCGCCTCGAGCTTAATGCGCGTGACCGCTTGATCCCAATCGCGCACGACAGGCGCGACGTTTACGGCAGTGGCCTTAACCTCGGCGCGTGCGAGCAGCTCGGCGTTGGTGACGATGGTGGCCGATGCGATAAATTGCGGCACGCCGCCTGCCTCGGCGTTGCCGGCCGTGCCGAAGCGGGCATCCAACGTGTAAGGCGTATCTCCACCCAATGCGAGCTCAGAGCGCTGGAGCACATACTGGTTGCCATTGTTCACCGACATATTCCACGAATCGAGGAGTGTGGGCCACGACCCCGACCAAGCCTTGGTGGTCCACTTGAACATTACGAACTGGAGTATCACATCGACATCGACGTCTGCACCTACGCGCAGTCGCGGAAGCTGGTGTCCATCTGCCTTCTCGTACCCAATGAACAGCGTGAGGGATGCGGCGCCGCGCACGGCAGACGAAGCGACGCCTGCAACGCCGGCGCCAAAGGTGACGGCAAGCCCGATCTGGATGGTGAACGAGCCCGAGGTGTTTGAATAGTCGAGCGAAATGTTTTTAAAAAACGCCGCGCCGCTGCCGTGCGTGTGGGCACCCACGGCGAGCGCCAGCTTCGCCAGCACCCAGGGGTTGACGTTTAGGAAAAACGGCACCGGTCCTAGGGTAAACTGCTCGGTCCAATTGAGGTCGGTTCTTACCTGGAAGAGGGCCTTAATATTGCCAAATGCGGGGTCGTTGTTGTCACCCCAGGTTTTGCCCACCCAGTCGTAGGCGAGCGATCCGTACAGCTGTGTGGCGATATCCATCGTAAAACGCGGCGTGCAGTGGTGACGAAGCAGCTTAGTGTTCCTTGGATCGGTGCCCGAACCGGCGCTCATACTTTTGTACTGATTCCACTTCCCCTCCATCTCGTCGAGGTAGCGGTTTGCCTGCTTGGCGCCCGACTCGCGCGGTGACTTCTTCCAGTACTCCGGATCCGGATTGCCCGAATCGTTCATGTAGCCGATCGGTTTGTATCCTCCGCCAAACAGCACGTATCCGGCAAAAGAGAAATCGAACAAAATGGGGAACGAGGGCATCCAGCACGTGAACTTATTGCCGCCGATGCCGGGAAACGCCGCCGGGAAATCAAACGGAGTAATCTCTTGGTCCATGGTGGTGGGGACGATAGTGGTCGAGCCCGATTCTGCCTTTGCGGCCGGCGCGGTAACAACGGCCATGGGGGAGGAGAGTGTATAGGTCTTGCCCTGATAGTCGAGGACAAAGCGCAGCTTGCATCCTTCCTCCAGAAGGCCCGAAGCTGCATCGAGGAACGTGTCTTCGAGTGTGAACGTTGCCAGATTATCCGAACCCGATGCACTGGCCTTGACTTGGCCAATTTGCGTGACGGTTTCGGATGAGCTGCTCGTGGCGGGCATTACCTTGTTGATGCACAGCGTTGCCTGTCCACCCTGTGGCAGATGTGCCTGCACGGTAAAGGCGTGCGTGTCGGGTTGGTCGTTTCCGGCGTCGTCCTTCGGCAGTGCCATGAACGTGGCGTCGGCGTACTGGATGTCCCACTCGTCGAACGTAAGCTGGCGAAAGTACGGCTCACCGTCGGAAAGCGGACGTGTGGGCGCGGTAATGGCGGTGCCGCCCTGGATGCGCGTGAGGGGGATCTCGACATCACGGTAGCCCGCCATGCTGATGGAGATGCCACCGTTAAAGTCGTACGCGTCGAGAAGCGTTGCCTGGTCCACGTAGCCTTCCGAAAGCGGCGCGACCTCAAAGATGGCCGTGCCCTCGTCGTCGGTAGTGGCGGAGAGCTGCTTGCCCGCGGCATAACGTGACGCGAGCGTGACCTGGGCTCCCTTGATGGGCATATTCTTGTTGGCGACGTCGACCACGACCACACCAAACATGGTGCGCGAGAGAACGAGCACCTTGAAGGGGTCTTCTTCGTCGGCATAGGCCTCGGTGGGGGCGAATGGCAGTATGAAGGCGTTTGCGCTGCTCGACACGCGAGGCAGCATGATGCCTGCCAGCGAGGATGCTCCGGCGACAAGTAGCGAACGACGATCAAGCATTTTGGGCTCCCATCCCGCAAATAACGGAGGAAATAATCCTATTTTGCGAGAAGGTGCCCCGTGGCGGTAGTGCCGTTCAAGGGTCAAAATGTCCAAATTGATCGAGCGAAGCGCCGGGTTCCGGAATGCGTTCGATGCGCTTGGCAGCCCGGTCGCTAACGCAACATATGCGCGACCAGCTCGGCGCGAGTTCCGATACCAAGCTTGGCATACACTCCTGATAGGCGGTTTTTAACAGTGCCCGGCGATACTTCCATGTGGCGTGCGATTTCGGCGTTGGTCCATCCGCGGCAGGCGAGCATGGCCATGGTGAACTCCGTGGTCGTTAAATCGTCGGCCACGTCCTCGCCCGAATCGGGGTTGTGGATGCGCCGCCAGCCGTAGCTGAATCGATACGTAATCTCGATGATGCGTGCGAAATCGTCAGGGTATTGAGCTTTTAGGCACGCCTCTATGAGCCCCTGTAAAAGGCCGTGGTGCTCGCCAATGAGCTCGATAAGGCCGTCGGGGCGCGCAATGTCCCAAGCGGCTCCGAAATGTGCCTTTGCGGCGTCGATGTCCTTGAGGCTCATGCATGCCATGGAAGCCGCCAGGTGCAGGAACAGTTCCGAGATGGGATAGCTTCCCTGTTTCATGATCAGGGCATTTTCCACCATGCCCAGGCTGCGGCCGTATTCGCCGCACAGATACAAGGCGTGCGCCATCACGTAGCTGGCGAACAGGCGCAGGCCTTCGGGCAAATGCGCCGCAAGCGGATAAAACTCTTCGGCGGAATACGGGGAAGGCAAGTGCAGCAGGACGCTCGCGGCCGAGGCGAACAGGATATGCACGGCGTGGACGGCAGGCGATTCCTCGTCGGCCGGCGTATCGAGGATGCCAGTAAGGCACCGGCGGGCATCGGCGATACGGTTGAGCGACAGACTGGCGTATCCGCAGATAAAGCATGCGGAATAGCGCAGTGCGGGGTCGGTGGCGTCAAGATAGGGGCGCGCCGTCTTGGCAGCGAGGGTGGCCTGTCCGCGAAAGTACAGCGCTTCTGCTGTGGCAATGGCGCGCGAATCGGGGTCGGAAATGCCTGCAACCGCAGCGTCAATCTGCCCCGGCACAAAGGCGGTGCACATCAACGGCATGGGAACGCATGGGTAGCCATCGCAGTCCATCTTCCATCTCCCAACAGCTGGCAACAATAGCAGCAATTGTACTCCTGTTGCTCGGGACTGGAATTTGCGGGTATGGCATACGATTACGCAGAACGTATAAAGGAAGAGTCTATTGGCGATGCTGCCAAGGTGGCTACCGAAGCCTAGCTGGCCTCGACAATAGGAAAAATTGCCACCCCTGCAAAAAGCTTTGTCGCAGCGATGGGAAACACATCTTGTTCTGCATATAATGAGGTCATATGACGGTGCGTTTGCATACGTGTGACGCATTCCCATCGAACCGAAAAGGAGGCCCGCAAGGTTGGCGACGAGGTCAGCTTCCTCGCCCAGGGAACCATCTACCCCGACATCCTGGAGTCCCAGGATGGCGTGAAGGCCCACCACAACGTGGGTGGCCTGCCCGAGGACCTGCAGTTTGAGCTTTGCGAGCCCGTCAAGCTGCTGTACAAGGACGAGGTCCGCGTCGTGGGCCGCGAGCTCGGTCTGCCCGAGAACATGGTCGAGCGTCAGCCGTTCCCCGGTCCCGGCCTGGGCGTCCGCTGCCTTGGTGCCATCACCCGCGACCGTCTTGAGGCGCTGCGCGAAGCCGACGCCATCGTGCGCGAGGAGATCGACAAGGCAGGTCTGACCATCTGGCAGTACTTCGCCGTGGTGCCCGACTTCCGTGCCACCGGCGTGCGCGAGGGCAAGCGCGCCTACGACTGGCCCTGCATCATCCGCTGCATCAACACCGTCGACGTGATGACCGCCGAGGTGCCTGAGCTCGACTGGGCACTGCTCAAGCGTATTACCGCTCGCGTCACAGCCGAGGTTCCCGGCATCTGCCGTGTGTGCTACGACCTCACGCCCAAGCCCGTCGGCACCGTTGAGTGGGAATAAGCTTTTTGGGCTGCTTTGATCATAGTTCCATGAATGGGGAGGCCTCGCGCGATTGCGCGGGGCCTTCTTTTTCGAAAAGAGCTGCCGTCGTGGTGTTGCCACTGTCCATCGTGCTTGCCATCGCCTCTGGTGTTGCTCCTGAGCAGGGCTGGTTTGCGACGAGAACTGGCAGGGCTTGTTAGTGGCACGAGTGAAGCAGGTTGTTTCGCATTGAGCGCTCCGGGCAGAAGAAGGCCATAATGGAGTGCGCGCACAATTTGTTTTAGAGGAGGATGCCGCATGGCAAAAGACGAACAAACAGGCTGGATTGTTGAGATGCTCATGGCCAGTACGTCGGTGGCGCCCGCGGCTCTTTTGGAAGAGGTTATGGCAGATGAGCGCTGCGTGGCTTTTGGCCCCATCCACCATTTTATTGTGGGCGCGGTGCTGCTTGCGTGCTGGCGCAACGCCGAAGCATCTGGGGAGCGAGATGCGATGCTCAAAGACGATCTTGCCGATTTGATGTCTCGTTCGGATTGCGTGCCGGGGGCGACGTGTGCCCGCTGGGGCATGTGCGGGGCAGCTGCGTCTGCGGGCATGGCATATGCAATCGTGCGCGGCAATGCGCCGCTGCGCAGTGAAGGCTGGCAGGAGGGGCAGCTTATGGTTTCGGAGCTGCTTGCCGCCATCGCGCGCTCGGGAAGCCCACGGTGCTGCAAGCGAGATGCGCGCGTGGCGATTCGTGAGGCCGTTTCGTTTTTTAACGCGCTCGGCGGACCACAGCTTAAAGCATGGGAGAAGACGCCAACCTGCGATAGCTATGCGGTCAATACAGTGTGCATGGGCGAAAAGTGTCCGTATCATCCGTCCTTTATCATCCAATAGGGAATCGGGTGCCCCAATAAGGGTTGGGCAGATGTGACAAAGTAACAGTTCCTTTGTCACATTATCGACGGTATGCGCGGGATGGTGCGCCACGCGGCGTGCCGTCCCGTTCGTTTTTTGGTGCGGTTTGTTACATTCCTCACTGGCGCCGGTAAAAAATGGGGATAGAGTAGGACAAACGCGTCGAATACGAACGGCGGGGGAGAGCGGGCAAGGTGCCTGCGCAGGAGAGGTTGCCGTCCATGCTGGAGCTCAAAGGAATTTGCAAAAGGTACGTTACGCAGTCGTTTACGCAGGTGGCGCTCGACAGCGTGAGCCTGTCTTTTCGGGATAACGAGTTCGTGGCCATTCTGGGGCCCTCGGGTTCGGGTAAGACCACGATGCTCAACGTTATCGGCGGACTCGACCACTTTGACTCGGGTGACCTGCTGATCGACGGTATTTCGACCAAGGACTTTCACGATCGCGATTGGGATGCCTATCGCAACAACCGCATCGGTTTTGTGTTCCAAAGCTATAACCTCATTCCGCATCAGACCATTTTGGAAAACGTGGAGCTGGCGCTTGCGCTCACGGGCGTGGGGCACGCCGAGCGCCGCCAGCGTGCGCACAAGGCGCTCGAGGCCGTTGGTCTGGGCGAGCACGTGAACAAGCGCCCGAGTCAGCTTTCGGGTGGACAGATGCAGCGCGTGGCCATCGCCCGCGCCCTGATTAATGATCCCGAGATTGTGCTGGCAGACGAGCCGACTGGCGCCTTGGATTCCACAACGTCCGTGCAGGTCATGGACTTGCTCAAGGACGTCGCGCGCGACCGTCTGGTTATCATGGTCACGCATAATCCCGATCTGGCGTACGAGTACGCCACGCGCATCGTCAACCTGGCGGACGGCAAGATTACCGACGATTCTGATCCTTTCGATGTCGCTGACGCCACGCGCCGCGAGGCCAAGCCTACGCGCAAAACCTCGATGAGCTTTGTGACGGCGCTGGGGCTTTCTGCCCGAAACCTTATGACCAAGAAGGGCCGTACGGCCATGACGGCCTTTGCGGGCTCGATTGGCATTATTGGCATCGCGGCGATTTTGGCGCTGTCCAATGGCGTAAACGGCTACATCAAAAAGGTCGAGGAGGATACGCTTTCGAGCTACCCGCTTACCATTTCCAAGCAGGATTACGACCTGTCGTCCATGATGGGCGAACAGGGGGCCACGGATGACGATACGTCCAAGAACGAGGGTTCGTCCGACGACGGCACCGACGGCAAGGCTCAGGGAACCAAAAAGATTCCCGTGGTCACGGCCGTAAAGGATATGTTTGCAAGTGTTAAGTCCAACGATATGACGAGCTTTAAGGCATGGCTTGACGGCGGCGGCGACGGTATCGACAAAGAGGTCAACGCCATCCAGTACGGTTACGGCGTGACGCCGGTTATCTATCGTGCCGGCAAGGGCGATGAGAAGCCTGTCCGGCTGGTGCCCAACGCTATGACCGAGGCCATGAGCGGTGGTGCGAGCTCGGCGGCAACGGTGAGCATGGACTCCATGGGGACCTCGGTCTTTAACGAGATGATCGACGATCAGAGTCTGCTCGACAGCCAGTACGATGTCGTCGCCGGCCATTGGCCTACGTCTGCTCACGAAGCCGTAATGGTGCTTTCGAGCCGTGGAACGGTGGGCGACTATACGCTTTACAGCATCGGTGCGCTGGATATCGATGAGCTCAACGACCTGGTGAACAGTGCCATGGCCGCCGACGGTAAAATTGAGACGCCTGAGAGCGGCGCCGACTTTACTTACGACGATGCGCTGTCCACGACGTTTAAGGTGTTGTCGCCGGCCGATGCTTATCGCAAAAACGAAGAGACCGGCATGTGGACTGACATGTCCGGCGACGCCGACTTTATGACGGCCAAGGTTGCCGACGGTATTGACGTGCACATTGTGGGCGTGGTGCGACCTAACGAGACGGCCAATGCGAGCGCGTTGTCTCCGGGCATTGCCTATACGCATGCGTTGACTCGCCAGCTTATGGAGCGCGCCGCCGATTCGCAGATCGTGCAAGAGCAACTTGCCCATCCCGAGACGGATGTCTTTACGGGCAAAACTTTCGACGAACTGCAAGGCGAGGCCAAGCAAGGCGTGGATCTGGGCAGTATGTTCAGTGTGGACGAGGCGGCGCTCAAGAGCGCGTTCTCGTTCGATGCGTCTGCACTCTCGGGTGCTGCCGGTGGCATGGATTTTTCGGGCATCGATTTGTCGGGCCTGGATATTGACCTTTCGGGCGTTGGCAAAGACATCGACTTAAGCGACATCATGGCCAAAGCGCCGACCCCCGATTTCTCGGGCATCTTTGACGGTCTGGAGCTCACGCCCGAGCAAATGCAACAGGTGGGAACGCTTGCCAACCAACTATTTGAGGGCTTTTTGCAGTCTGATCAGTTTAGGGCGCTGTCACCCGAAGATCTCAAAGACGCGTCAAAGCTTGCTGCCGCATTCTCGGCGTATCTCGAGAACGATGTTGTGGCGCAGCAGTGCCTGGCGCAGCTCAAGGCGCTCGGCGGCGATGCCCTGGCCGAGCGCCTGCAACGGGCGATGACCGACTATGTCCAAAATCAGTTGGCTCCGTATCTGCAGCAGGCTATGGATCAGGTGATGAAGGCGATCAGCGAGCAGGTGGCAACGACCGTGTCGACCCAGCTCAAGGCCGGCGCGGCAGGGCTCATGGACCAGATGGTGACGCAGATGTCTTCGAGTTTTGCCAACCTGGCGAGCGCCATGCGCGTGGATGCGAGCGCCTTTGCTCGTGCGATCCACTTCAACATGGACGCCGAGGACCTGAGCTCGCTCATGATGAGCTATGCCAAGGCGTCGAAGCTCACCTACGACAACAATCTGACCACGTTGGGCTACGCGGATGAAGCGGACCCCATCTCGGTCAAGATTTTCCCGCGCGACTTTGAGGCCAAGGAGCGCGTACTCGACCATATCGATGCGTACAACAAGCAGGTCAAAGCCGCCGGCCACGACGAGCAGGCAATCTCGTACACCGACTACATGGGCATCATCATGGGCTCGGTGACTGATATCGTGAATACCATCAGCTTGGTGCTCATCGCGTTCGTGAGCATCAGCCTGGTCGTGAGCTCCATCATGATCGGCATCATCACCTACATCAGCGTGCTGGAGCGCAAAAAGGAGATTGGCATCCTGCGCGCGATCGGCGCGTCGAAGCGCAACGTGGCCAACGTATTCAATGCCGAGACCTTTATCGAGGGCCTCATTGCCGGTGTCTTTGCCATTGTCGTTGTGGTGCTCGTGAGTTTTCCGGTTAATGCCTGGGCGCTTGCTGCCAAACAGGTACCCAATCTGATGAGCTTGCCCGTGCAGGATGCGCTGGCGCTCATTGCAATTTCGGTGCTGCTGACGGTCGTTGCCGGCCTGCTGCCGGCCCGCAGCGCATCCAAAAAAGACCCCGTGGAAGCCCTGCGCTCCGAATAATGTGACAAAGGGACTGTCCCTTTGTCACATTGAGTGACATGTAAATCGAGGTCTAATACTTTTCCCGAGAAGTGAACGAGTCAAAATGGACCCCCGAAGCATCGACACTTATTGAAGGCGGTTTCCTGCGGTTTTGCCAGCCAAATCCTGCGGGTTTGGCGTCTAAAAATGTCGATGCTTCGGGGGTCCAAATATAGCCGTTCACTTCTCGGGAAAAGTATTAAACCTTGAGATATAGACGGCGTTTGCGAGCGTCAATTAGAGCGTAAGTTGCTAGTCCTCCTTTGCGGAGAGCATGAGGCTAATTTCCGGATGGGTGTACTTGTCGAACTCTTCTTTGGGCTCGGTGTCAAAGGTGTAGTACGACTTGATAGATTCGTCCTCCGTCTTGATGCTGATTTGTTCAGACATGGCGGTCAGCAGCGTGCTGTTGGTGATCGCTTGATCGCGAACGTCCTCTTTTGGACAAGGAAAAAGTGGCGAGTGAGGGAGCTGCTGTGGGGCGGCCCTGCTTGCTGTTTGTGGGCGCCATTCACCTTCGTTGCACAGGGATGGTCGGAGGGCTGGCTGACATCAAGTAGCCGCCTCCGCCTTGTGGGCCGCCTCGGGGACAAGGCATAATGCATGTGACAAAGGGGCGGTTCCTTTGCCGCATTGATTTGAGAGTAGATGTTGATGATTCTATCGTTGGCCCCCATGGAGGGGATTACCGGGCATGTGTTCCGTCGCGTGCATGCGGAGTGCTTCGGTGCGCTCGACTGCTATTACACGCCGTTTTTGCCGCCGCCGCGGATGGGCAACCGCTTTGGCGGCAAGGCGTTTAAGGAAATCGATCCGGCTAACAACCAAGGGCTTAACGTGGTGCCCCAGCTCATGTCCAAGAACGCGGATGAGTTTGTGTGGGCGGCGCGCGTGCTCGCCGACATGGGCTACCGCGAGGTTAATCTCAACCTTGGCTGCCCCTCGGGTACGGTCGTTGCCAAGGGTAAAGGATCGGGCTTCTTGCGCAACCTCGATGGGCTCGAGGTGTTCTTGCTTGATGTGTGCGAGCGATCGCCCTTGCCGGTGTCGGTAAAAACCAGGCTGGGGCTGGAGAGCGACGACGAATACGAGCGCGTGCTCGACCTGTACTGTCGCATGCCGCTGGCAGAGTTGATCGTGCATCCGCGCGTACAGAAGGATCGCTATACGGGCTCGCCGCGCAAAGGGTTTTATGGCGAGACGTTGGAGCGGGCACCGTTTCCGGTGGCATACAACGGCGATATTTTTGATCTTGAGGACATGGAGGCGCTGGTGGAGGCCTATCCCGGTACACGCCATGTGATGCTGGGGCGTGGCTTGCTTGCGAACCCCGCGCTGGCTCGCATGGTCAAGGGCGGCCCTGCTGCCACGGCAGCCGAACTGCAGCGCTTCCACGACACGCTGTTTGCGGCATATGCAGAAGAGATTGGCGGCAACGCGGTCTTTCGCATGAAGGAGTGGTGGTTCTACGCTAAATGCGCCTTCGCCGATCCTGCTACCGTTCACAAACTCGTACGCAAGACTAAAAAGGTCGACGAATACCGTGCCGCCGTCGAGCGCGTCTTTCGCGAGCAGCCACTTGCGCCCATAGCCCGCTTCCACGGTTAGCTAGTCATTGGGGACGTTCTTTAACGGCTAGTCATTTAAGAACGTCCCCAATGACTATGTTGCAAAAGCTGTACGTCAGCATCCAAAGATATCGAAAAATGTCGACTTTGGATGCTGGCGTACATGTTTGGATTCGGTGGGGGACTAGGCAATCATTGCGTCAAGGGTAATGAGTTCTCTGAGTCGCTCTGTGCGTGTTTGCCCATGGCGCTTTGCCTTCTCGTCAAACGCTTCAAGAACCGATTCACCCACACGTGCCGATAAAACAACGCTTGGCTCATCAGAGATCGACGGCCTTCCCAGCTTGATGGTGCGACCCTTCGGCCACTCATCTTTTTCGTATGCCTCCGCGGCTTTCTCCAACTCTCCGGGGGCAAATCCGATCATCTTTTCGAGTTGCTTAGCGTCCATAGCGCCTCCTATCGATCGATCCCGATTTCCCTGAGCACCTTGCGCGTAGGAGGGACAAGGGCGTGGTAAATGATATAGCCATCTCGATTGGAGCAATATCGAGCGATGAGCTCCATGAGACGGCTTCTTCCATCAAGTCCAACGAGAACGTAATCGATACCTCCGTTTTCAAGATCACGCCTGAACCATGCAAAAGCGGAGTTCCAGGCGCAGGTGATATCCGTCTCCGTCAGCCCGTGTTTGAGGGCGTGGGGGTGGATTGCGATGAGCTCCATAAGGGCCTCTCTTTTTGTATACAGTTTTGTAAACAAAAATGCAAGCAGTTAATAGGCTTAAGCGACTTGTTTTGATTGGACTTTTCGATGTAAAGCCGACATCGGAGGCTCCACTACTCCTTCGCTTTTTAGTTCGGTATGTGAACGTCCGTTGAACTCCCAGAGGGGAGCGTTTTCATAGATTATCGAGAGGAGCTTGGAGACTTCGGCTGTTTTCTTGCGTTCGTAAAACTCGGGCCGTACGACAATCAATAAGAAAGCTGCGTCTTCGGTAATTTGCTGTGCTGTCGGCATACCGTTGAGTCCAACGGAACGCAAAAGCTTTGTCATGATGAAATCGAACTCATCTTCTCTTGCATGGAGATCGGATGCCTTAATCTCAGGGTCTCTCAGGACGTACTGCTTGAGTCGTTCGACAGATCGACTGCACTTTATATGCCCGCAGATGACTTCGTCATAACTGAGCCTTTTGATTGGGAGACGTTCGTGACCGGCGAAGATGGCTGCCACTCTGATGCCAACGCGCCGTTCGCGCAGCGCGCGCATCTCACCGGTGTATTCGCTGCGTCGTTCATATTTTCGATAGGAGTATCCGTAGTCATCGTAGTAATAAGGGGCTTCATCGACAGCGTCATCGAGCTCAGGCGCTATGAGATAGAGTTTTCCATCTCTGGATATGACGCAGGGATTGTCGATTTGCCCCGATTCGTTCCTGATTTGCCAAATAGTTTCATTTATCTCAAATCTCGAGACTGGATTGGGGGCACAGGAGTTGTAGAGCTCAATAAGTTCATCGAGTGAAATGATTCCACAGGCATCTGTGTAGGCGCGGGCGAAGCGCCGTACTTCTTGATTTGATTCAAGCACACGGCGCTCCCAAGCATCCAAAACGTCCTGCGGACTTCGATAGCGGGCATGACGATCGATGCGCGATGCGCTCCAACGGTTATCAGCGGCAACGTTCATCAGATCCAAGCGCAGATCTTTGTCGGCGATGCGAGCGAGCGACTGATAGTGTTCTAGATCAAGCTCCGGTCGAAAACTCATGTCTTCCGGAACAGTTCGTGCGAGCTTTATGCAACGCTTGAGATAGGTCGGGCCCAGGCTTGGGCTAAAGTGCTGCTTGAGGTGGCAAGCGATGGGCGAGAGTAGGCCATTTAGATTGGAAATGGGGTATCCGGCAATCTCTTGCTCGAGACGGCGCCCGATGAGCAGAGCCCCTTCCGAAGAGGCCTCATGGTCGGTGCCTTTCTGGCCGAGGTGTTTGGCCTCGACAATCCTGCTGATATCCGAGCAGGTGTTTGAAATAATGTCGGGTGAAAGGGTTGGTATCTTTTTTGCCATAGCGATGCGCTCCTGTGTGACTCACGGAAAAGAAACAGTCTGATTGTGAGTGCCGTTCTTTGATGGCGACGGCGAACAGGAGCGCAGCCTGTCTGAGATGGGCGAGTGCGGTAACCACCGATCTTACTTACCGAGCTCGCTCCAGCGTGTCATTGGGGACCTCCGCAGGAGCTCTCGACCAGTCTCATGCCTTGGGATGAGTATAACACAGAGAGCAAACATATGTTCTATATATTTGAGAAACCGAAGCCCTACCCACTCATTTAAGAACGTCCCCAATGAGTACTCGCACGCTAGAGCAGGTTCTCCTGTACCCATGCGATGATGTCGCTCGATTCGTAGAGCGGTTTGCCGTCGATGAACAGACAGGGAACCTGGCGTTTTCCGCCGACGGCGATGAGCGTCTGCTCGGCTTCGGTATCGGTCGAGATATTGCGCTCGGGAACGGTCACGCTGTTATCCGCCAAAAAGCGCTTGACCTTCATGCAATACGGGCAGCCGGTCATAACGTACAGCGTGAGCTCATGTTTAGTAGCCATAGGTCTCCAATCGGTTGAGGTTTTGATTGAAATACCCAAAGCCGCCGCGGTCTATGCATGAGCTGACGACGACTCGATGGCCTGTACCAGAAACGCCGTGGCTCCGGTGCCGCAGGGCTTGTCGTAGTAGTCGATAAAGCGCTGGTCAGCAAGATAGCCGTGGGCGAGGCCCAGGTATGCTTCGTCTTGGGGCTTGTGCCCCCAGTTAAGGCCAATCCATCGACGGTGCATCGCGACAAGTTTGCGGGCCTCGCTTCCATCCGCATCGCCGTCGCCCATGGCAATCGAAAGCTGACCCAGAATAGCGCGTTCAAGTTCCTTCATGTCGTTCCATGTCTCGGGGTCCATGTCCAGCAGTGCTTCGTTTGCTGCGTCGATCGCCTCGTCGCCATAGCGCGCCCGCGCCTCGGCACCGTAGCGCTCCTCGTTTTCCTGCACGGAGCGCCAGCGCTCCAGTTGCGGCAGGACGGCGCCCATGAGCGAGACGGCTTCGTCGAGCGACATGCCGGTGTTTTGCGCCAGCCGCGGGGCACAATCCTCGATCATCGCCTCCATGGTGGTGTCGTAGGTGTACTGGCCGTGGTCGTAGCACCACTTGCAGTAATGGTCGGTCGTGGCGCCCACAGCATCGGTGCCGCAGTCGTCGGGTGTGAGTATCATGCCGCAGCTCTGGCAATAGTGCTCGGGCATTTCGAGCAGGTGGGACAGCGGTTCTCCGGTTACGGCGGCAATGAGCTTCATCATGTCGATGCCCGGGGTGACTTCGCCGCGTTCCCAACGGCTGACGGCTTGGCGTGTGACGAAGAGCTTGGCGGCGAGCTGCTCTTGGGTAAGGTGATGGGCGCGGCGAATGGCAATGAGCTTTTCTGCAAAGGCCATAGCGACTCCTTTCTGCTGGTTGATGGCTTAAGCATACGCGGCGGCCAGCTTCCTTCCAAGCAACCGTTGGTTGCACGAAGGGAGACCGCGGCGAAGAATTGCGCGCTGCACCCCACACCTCCATGCCGTACAATGACCGGCATGGAACCTATCGCACACATACATACCGACCTGCCGCAGAAGTTCGGCATTCCGCGCAACAGCTTTTTGGCGCCCCACCTGCAGGGACGCATCGTCTTTGAGCCGGAATTTGCCTTCAACGCAGCAGTTGAGGGTCTGGACTCCTTCTCTCACCTATGGCTGCTGTGGCGCTTCGAAAACGGAACGCCCGGCGGCGCGGCTAAGGATATAGCTGCCGATGCCAAGATGCAGGACAGGTCCGGCACCAACGTCAAGTGGTCGAAGACTGTGCGCCCGCCGCGTCTGGGCGGAGCCGAACGCGTGGGCGTGTTTGCCACGCGGAGTCCGTTTCGCCCCAATCCCATCGGTCTTACCTGCGTCAAGCTCAGCCGCGTTGAGCGCACCGACGACGGCCCCATCATCCATGTACTGGGGGCCGACCTGCGTGACGGCACGCCCATCTACGACATTAAGCCCTACATCCCGTTTGCGGACTGCCACCCGGGTGCGACCGGCGGCTGGATTGAGGGTGCTCCGTGGCAAGAGCTCGATGTTGAGTTCCCGCAAGCGCTTCAAGACATGGTCCCGCCCGCAAAGCTCCCCGGCCTGGTCGAGGTTCTTCGCCAAGATCCGCGCCGCGCGGGCAGCAAGCACGAGCCAAACCGCGTTTACCACTTGGCTTACGCCGGACTCGACATATCGTTTACGGTTGACGGGGCCAGGTTGACGGTAACCGCCATCAACGACGCGCGAGACTAACCAGCCATTCGTCCTCACCCGTCAAATTAAGCGCCAAACCCCATGCCAAAATCGCCTACGCTGGTGGACAATAACGCCTACCGAATCATTCCGCTCTGCACGGGGGCTCAGCATGAAATACGACTTCACTTCAATCATCGACCGCCACGGCATGGACTCCATCGCCGTTGACTCTTGGGGTGAGATTCCCGGTATGGCTCCGAACGCACCCGACGAGGGCTTCGACCGCATTCCCATGTGGGTGGCGGACATGAACTTCGCCACGGTGCCTACAGTCCAGGAGCACATCATTCAGCGCGCCCAGCACCCCATGTTTGGTTACTTCAATCCGCGTTCCGAGTACTTCGACCGCATCATCGAATGGCAGAGCCGCCGTAATGGCGTCGAGGGCCTGGCGCCTGAGCATATCGGTTACGAAAACGGCGTGCTGGGCGGTGTCGTGTCGACGCTGCGCGCGTATGTCCAGCCGGGCGATGCGGTGTTGGTCCACAGCCCCACCTACATCGGCTTCACCAAGTCCATCGAGGCCGCGGGCTATCGCATTGTCCACAGCCCGCTTCAGCTCGACGACCAGAGCGTGTGGCGCATGGACTTTGAGGACATGGAGCGCAAACTCGCCCAAAACCACATCCATGCCGCAGTGTTCTGCTCGCCGCACAATCCCTGCGGCCGCGTATGGGAGCGCGACGAGGTCGAGCGCGCCATGGACATTTATCGCAAGCACGATTGCGTGGTGATCTCGGACGAGATTTGGTCCGATATCATTCTGCCGGGACACAAGCACATCCCGACGCAGTCGGTGAGCGAGGATGCCCGCATGCGCACGGTTGCCCTCTATGCGCCGAGCAAGACGTTTAACCTGGCGGGTCTGGTCGGCAGCTACCACATTGTCTACAACGAGACGCTGCGCGACCGCATGTGCGCTGTGTCTAACAAGACCCATTACAACGAGATGAATGTCCTTTCGATGCATGCGCTTATCGGTGCCTACCAACCGCAGGGCTACGAGTGGGTGGACGAACTCAACCAGGTGCTTGCCGACAATATCGAGTACTTCTGCGATTACGTGGACGAGCATTTTGAGGGCGTGTCCTATTCGCGTCCGCAGGGCACGTACATGGTGTTTCTGGACTGCACCGAGTGGTGCCGCGAGCATGGCCGTGATATTCAGTGGTTGCTCGACGAGGGGGCACGCGTGGGCGTGGGGTATCAGGATGGACGTCCGTTCCATGGCCCCTACCACATTCGTGTGAATCTGGCACTGCCGCTTTCGCGCGTAAGGGAAGCGTGCGACCGCCTAGACCGCTACGTTTTTGGGGTATAGGGGTCGCACGATTCGGGTACTGCGGATTGCGCCCGTGTCGTCAACGTGCGTGGGCGCATAGGGCGCAGAGGGTTGCGAGCGCGTTTTCCACGTTTGCTACTTTTCTTGAATTTGCTTGCCGCAAAGGTGTTCAACCGTAATTTCATACAGCTGGACGCCCCTGATACTTTGCTTGATCTCCTCTTCGACCTCTTCGGCAGAAGGATAGTACTTGAGGGCAAACTGTCGGACTTTGTCTTCGACAAACGCCGGGTCATCGTTCACGAGGCGGCAACGGCCAAAAACCACAGTGCTCTGAACATAGGGTGCCCAGTCGTCGTCTTTGTACCAATCGTTGCCATAGACGGTAAAGCAGACTTTGTCGCTGCGTTTGAGTGCATCGACCTTATGCCCCGCCTTGGCTCCATGAAAGTATATTTTGTCGTGCTCGGGGTCAAAGTAGTAGTTAACGGGAATGGCGTAAGGATAGCCGTCGTCTCCGTTGACGGCAAAAATGCCGCGTTTGCAATTAACAAGTAGCTCTCGTGCCTCTTGATCGGTGATAGCACGCTTCTTTCTACGAAGAGGTCTAAACATCGTGGGTTTCCTTTCTTTCCGCGTGTTGCGTGCACGGCGGTGGGTGGTATGTCTATATCAAGATACTAGTTCAGGCTGCGAGGCCGACGGGAACATCCTATTTGTCGCAGATTGAAACGCACTTTTTGTTGTGGAAGGATTGTCCCTCACAACTCGTCGTCTAGGGGCATTCTCGATGGCTGGTTCCGTTTGCGGGGGAGGCGTGGGACAATACCGACCAAAAGCGTTTGCTTGTCCTGAAAAAGGGGGTCTCGATGAAAAAGCTGAGGACGCTGGCCGATGTGTTGCGTCAAGCCGGTTTCGTGCGCATCACGGGCCTTTTTCTCGTCTTTTATCTTCTGTGTTCAATGGCTGTTTGGCTCTCTGAGCCAACAACTCTTACGTTTGGCGATGGCCTTTGGTTTAGCTTTGAAACCGTATCGACGATCGGCTTTGGCGACATTCCGGCCGAAACGCCGGTCGCCCGTGTCATCACGGTCGTCCTGAGCGTTATCAGCATTTTTTACATTGCCATGCTCACGGGCGTGGCGGTGAGCTACTGCAATATGCTCATCAAGATGCATCAAAAGGACACTATGGCGCGCTTTATGGACGATCTTGAGCATTTGGAAGAGCTCGATCGTGACGAGCTTGCCGATCTGTCGCGCCGCGTGCGCGAATATCGCCGGCGCCAGCGCTAAAACGGGCGCCGCGCGTCACCATGAGGGGGACTGAATTTGAATATCACCGTGTATCTGGGTGCCAGTATCGGCAATGACCCGGCGTTTCTGCCTGCGGTGCAGGAGCTGGGCAACTGGATTGGCGCCAACGGGCACGCGCTCGTGTACGGCGGATCCAAATCGGGCCTGATGGGCGCGCTCGCCGATAGCGTGCTTAATGCCGGCGGGCACGTGACGGGTGTGGAGCCGAGCTTTTTTATCGAGGCCGGGTTTCAGCATGACGGTATCGACGACCTCATCGTGACGAGCGATATGGCGGAGCGTAAGGCAAAGATGATCGAGCTCGGCGATGCGTTCATTGCCTTTCCCGGTGGGACGGGCACGCTCGAGGAGATTGCCGAGGTTATGTCCGCGGTGTCGTTGGGGCACCTGAGTGCTCCGTGCATCCTGTATAACCTGGACGGTTACTACAACGACCTCAAGGCGCTGCTCGGACACATGATTGATAAGGGTTTATCAAGCCCACGGCGCCAGCAAGGCATTTACTTTGCCGAGGATCTGTACGAAATCGCATCAATTATCAACGGATAAGCCTTGAGCCTGTCCCGCTGTGGCCCCCGGTGGCTCCGTTTGCAGCGCAGACGGTTGGCTCGTCTGGGCCACACTCGCTCTACAATAAAACGTATCTATGTCGACTTTGACCGCGGGAGGACCCGATGGATAAGCTCGCTAAACCCACAAACCGCGCGCTGTTTTTAGTTAGTGTTGCCGTGACCGGTGCGTTCGCAGGTGCCGCGGTCTGGCTGTTCTTTTTTGTGATGGAGCACGGCATCGACTATCTATGGACCGAGATTCCGCACGCACTGGGCGTCGCTTCGCCCGAGCTCACCAGCGGCCCGTTTGGCTTTCTGCCGTACCCGTTTTTTGTCTGCCTGCTGGGCGGCCTGTTAATCGGTCTGTACGAAAAGATGACAGACACCAAGACCGATAACCTCAATCAGGTGATGGCTAAGGTCAAGCAAGATGGGCGCTACCCGTACGACAATCTGGGCAAGCTTTCGCTTGCGGCATTGCTGCCGCTGCTGTTTGGCGGAAGTATTGGACCGGAGGCCGGCCTGACCGGCGTTATCGCGGGCCTGTGCAGCTGGGTCGGCGACCGCATGCGTCGCTTTGGCGCCGAGTTTAGGGAGCTCACGCTGCTAGGTACCCAGGCTGCCCTGACGGCGCTCTTTACCGCGCCTGTCTTTGGCTTTGTGGCGCCGCTCGCCGGTAGCGCCGACGGCCAGGGCGAAGATGCCGACGATGAGTCCGCGTCCGACGAGATCACCATCAAGCTGCCCAAGGCGCAAAAGACCGTGGTCTACGGCATTGCGATTGCCGGCGGTCTGGGCACTTACCTGTTGCTTGGCCAGCTCGTGGGCGGCGGCATGGGCATGCCCAGGTTCGAGTCCGCCGAGGTGGGCAACCTGGAGCTTGCCTGGCTCATTCCGCTGGCGTTGCTCGGCACCGTTTGCGGTTGGCTGTACTTTGTCTCCGAGCATGCAAGCGAGGCGCTGTCCCATGCAATAGGGGAGCGTCCTGTCGTCAAAGCCATGCTGGCCGGCCTGGCGCTCGCCATCTGTGGCACGCTCCTGCCCTACACCATGTTTGCCGGCGAGACCCAGGCCGATGTGCTCATGGAAACCTATCTGACCATTCCCGCCGGCGTGCTTATCGCGACCGGTCTTGTCAAGGCTATGCTGACCCCCGCCCTCATCAATATGGGCTGGCGTGGCGGTCACTTCTTCCCGGTTATCTTCTCGGGCGTAAGCCTGGGCTATGGCCTTGCCATCCTCACCGGCGCCGATCCGGTCTTTTGCGTCGCCGTCTGCACGGCATCGACGATGGGCGCCGTCATGCGCCAGCCTGTCATGGTTGTGGGCCTGCTGCTCATGTGCTTCCCGCTCAAGGGCATCGTCTGCATGATCATCGCCGCAGCCATCGCCGCCGGCATTCCGCTGCCCAAGCCGCTGCGCAAGTAGCATATTGCGCTTTGCGTTTGTTCAGAACTCGTTTTGAAGAAGCCGCGCGAGGCCATTTGTTTACGGCCTCGCGCGGCTAATGTTTAGAGCTTCCTCAGCACAATGGCGATGGTGTTGAGGTATTCGAGCGCACCGGCTTCAACGGCAGCGCGGTCGCCTGCTGCGTACTCGTTGTCGCAGGCGAGCCAGTCTTTCCATGCTTCGTCCGTGCAGAGCATAGGCTGCATCGAGACAATCTCGACGCCAGGGGTCGGCTCGATCATGGCGCGCCACCAGGCTATGTCGTGCATATAGTCGAGCTGCTCGGGTGTCCAGGATTTGAGCAGGCAAACGGGCAGGTTGTCGTGGCAGTCGCGAACCATGCCGGGGATGCTTAAGTAGAGCATCCCGCCTTGCTTTACGTAGGGGAGTAGGCGCTCACCCAGATAGTGTGGGTCACGGCCGTAGTAGTTGTACGAGTCGATACTTACGACCGCATCAAAATAGTCGTGCTCAAACGGCAGCCCCTGCGAGGCGTCTGCCTTAACAGGGTGAATCGTGTCGCGCGAGATACCGAGCGAATCGAAGAACGCACGGTTTTCGACGGGGTCGCTCCACAGATCGACGGCGTAGGTGTCAAACCCGTATTCGCGGGCGAGTAGGGCGCTGGTGATACCGGTGCCCGATCCAAGGTCGCAGACGCGGACGCCGCAGGGGATATGCACATCGCGAAGCAGCTCTTCGCAGAGCTTGAGGGGATTAGGGCCCATAATCTTAGAGCGTACGAGTGTCGCGCCGAAGCTAGTTGCTTTTGGGAAGGATTGAGATTCCTGGGTTTGCATTGTTCTTTCCTATCAGGTGCAAAAATGGCAGATGACGGAGGCGGAACGGCGCAACAAACCACGGCCGTTGGACGGCCGTTTTCGTGGTTCTATGCGATTGACCGTTCCCTAAAGAACAATGACCAAAAAGACATCCCCTTGGATGATCGAGACTGAGCCGAGGCCCGTGACGTTTATATTGTAAAACGTCACGGGCGTGCCGGGATATGCCGTTTGTCACGGATTTGCGAGCGTCTAGATCTCGCTTGGCATCGGCGCTATTTCCAAATCGCGAGCGCGGCGGTGCCCAGGACGATGAAGGCGAGACCGATGGCGCTGCGCCGTGAGAGTTTTTCGTTGAATGCCAGGTGCGCAAATAGTACCGATACGACAATCGATAGTTTGTCGATCTGCACCACGACGCTCACCTGGCCTGTGGCGATGGCGTAGTAGCACAGCAGCCACGATGCGCCAGTCGCAATGCCCGATGCCGCGAGAAATACGAGTTCGTAGCGGTCTACGTGCACGGCTTGGTCCATCTTGCCTTTAGCTGCCACGATTGCCCATGCCATAACCAGTACCACACAGGTACGGATTGCCGTGGCCAGGTTGGACTCGACGCCTTCGATGCCAACCTTGGCAAGGATGGACGTGAGCGCCGCGAACACGGCGGCGCCGAGGGCGTAAGGGAGCCAGGTCCGGTCTTGCTGCCGCTCGGATCCGGCAAACTGCTTCTTCTCGATCATTAAAAACGTGCCGAGGGTGATGACAGCGGTTCCCACGAGCTTAAGTCCGATGATACCGTCCCGCCATGAAGCTTTGATATCGCTGTGGTGAGACAGGGGCCATAGTTCGAGAGGGCATTTGGTTAAGGCTCGAATCGAAGTTGAATGGTTTTCCGCGAAGTGAACGAGTAAATCTGGACCCCTGGAACATGCACACTTTTTCGAACAAAACTGCAGGATTCTTAGACAAAAACCGCAGGAATTGAGTCCTTAAAAATGTCGATGCTACAGGGCACTGTTTTTACTCGTTCACTTCTCGGAAAAGTATTCACCTTCGATATGCTGACGGTGTCTTTTTGGTTGCCAAGAGCTAGACGGCCTGCTGTGAAGGGCGGTGGTGACGCCATGCCGCCTCGTTTCATTGAAAAAATAAGCGGGGTACCACCTAAGCTTTTTTAGCCGTCGATTACAGATCGCGTACTCGATAAACCTTGGTGCTGACAGCGCAGCTGATTACACATAGTGCGAGCGCCAGTACTGCAGTTCCTGCGCACAGACAGCCAAGGACGGCGGGATCGGGATTCGCCCCGGCAATCGACATGAGCCAGTTGCTGATGGGGTTGGAGGAGCTTAGCGTGGCCATGGCAAGGCATCCGAGCAGGGCAAACAGGCCAACGGATAGGCGCAGCGCCTCCATGTGTCCAAATCGAAAGAACAGCGGCTGCGCCAAAAACACCATCATGAGGGAGATGAGCATCGATGCTGCCGAGGCGATTGCGATTTCAAAGACCGTCTGTCCCGTCGAAGGAATGCCCGCGCTGTTGAAGAGCGGGATGGCGACGATACTCAAAAGCGTGGCGGCGCACGTCATGACGGCCGAGAAGACAACGATGCTCAGGTAGCGTGCGCAGATGATGTCTTTGCGCGTGAGGGGCAGCGTTGCCCGATAACGCTCCCATCCGTTTTGATTGTCGAAGCCTGCCAGCGAGCTCATGACCATGATAGGCGACATGGCGCTGAGCGCGCAGGCGCCGGCACTCATGCCGGAGTCGCCACCTGACGTGTTGGCGAGGGTCAGCACAACGAATATGAACAGGCCGACGCCCGCTATGCTTGGGACAAGCGTGCGAACGATGGCGAGCTCGGACATAAAGGCGCGTTTCATTTCGAAGCCCCTTTCAGCGTGA
The DNA here is from genome assembly GCF_052118785.1 of Collinsella sp. LCP21S3_A9. Lineage (NCBI taxonomy): Bacteria > Bacillati > Actinomycetota > Coriobacteriia > Coriobacteriales > Coriobacteriaceae > Collinsella > Collinsella sp. LCP21S3_A9. Next base: position 41,105 of record NZ_JBQKGN010000014.1, read on the forward strand.
GGCGTAGATAATCGTCAATGGTTGCCCGATCGCAGGGAATCTCGGGGAAGGCCTCGAGCGTTTCGCGACGGTTGGGCACGAGCACGTCCACGCTGTAAGCGTGGTGGGAGGCACGGGCGCCTTCGACGCAAGCCATAAGCTCGACGGCCTGCGCTTGGGTACAGTGGGCGATGCCGGCGCGGTCGGTAATGTCCTCGCGCGGCAGGTCAAACACAATCGAGCCGTTATCGATGCAAATGATGCGGTCGGCAGCGCGATCGAGGTCGGACGTAATGTGGCTCGAGAGCAGCACGCTGCGCTGGCCGTCGGCGACAAAGGCAAGCAGCTCATCGAGCAGCTCCTCGCGTGCCATGGGATCAAGACCCGCGGTGGCTTCGTCCAAAACGAGCAGCTTGGCCTTGTGACTGAGCGCACAGGCAAGCTGCAGCTTCATGCCCATGCCGCGGGAGAGGTCCTTGACCTTCGCCTTGGGATCCAAGCCAAATCGGTCGATGAGGCTGGCGAAGGTGTCGTGGCTCCAGGTGGGGTACGCCGGGCTTACGAGTGCCTCAACTTCGGTCACCTTGAGTGTGGAAGGGAAAGGACACGTGTCCAGCACGAGGCCGATACGGGTGCGCAAGCAGCGCTGCACTTCACCGGGCGCGTCGGCGCCACAGCACTGCCCAAACAAGTGCACCTCGCCGGCATCGAGCTTTATAAGCCCGAGCGCGGCGCGAATGGTCGTTGTCTTGCCGGCGCCGTTTGCGCCCACAAAGCCAACAATCTGGCCGGGCTCCACGGCGAGCGTGACATCGCGTAGTGAAAAGCGGTCGCTTACAGCGCGTGAGACGCCTTTGAGTTCAAGCAAGTTTTGCATGGTATAGCCTTTCTTGCAGATGGCTACTGCATGGTTTCGGGGGCTACCAGGTCGAGCATTTCGTGCAGTTTGTCGCGCGTGACGCCCAAGGTTTCGGCTTGGCTCGCCGCTTTCGCAAGCAGGTCTTCGATATGGCATAGCTGGTTTTCGCGCAAGAGCTCCTGGTTGCCCTCGGCGACAAAACAGCCCTTGCCCTGCACGGTGCAGATAAACCCGAGTTGCTCTAGGTCGGCGTAGGCGCGCTTGGTGGTGATGACGCTCACACCCAGGTCGCTCGCGAGTGCACGGATGCTGGGGAGTTTGGCTCCCGCAGCGAGCGTGCCCGATAAGATCTGAGCTTTGACTTGCGAGGTTATCTGCTCGTAGATGGGCTTGTCGCTCGAATTGGATAGGATGATGTCCACAGCGGCTCCTTAGCTGTTGGGCTACACGTGTATATAACCGGTAAGCACAGTATATATACACTATGCACAGTTATGCAAGAGGTAAATAGGGATTGTCCGCTCGTTCATTCATCTCAATCTGTAACATCTGGAACCGATTTGGACGGCTACCTGTTACAGATTGAGATTTTGCTGGTGGGCCCCACCTGGTTGTCTCAATCTGTAACAACTGGAGAAGTTTTTGGCTGCTAGATGTTACAGATCGAGATCTTTCTGGGGCGCCCACCTGTTTGTCTAAATCTGTAACAGGTAGAGGTTCAAAAACCGTCTAGATGTTACAGATCGAGACAAACTGCTGCGGAGTGCCGTCATCGACTGCTACACAGGCCCCAACTGATGAATTTGTCCTGATAGGCGCCCTAGAGTGAGATTTCGCGGCTACAATAGTGCGGTTACAACGACGTAATGCACTCAATGCAAGAAAGGATCCGCATGGCAAGCCTGTCGGATGAAATTTCGTCGCGCCGCACATTCGCGATCATCAGCCACCCGGATGCCGGTAAGACCACGCTTACCGAGAAGCTGCTGCTCTATACCGGCAGCATCCAGACCGCCGGCTCGGTCAAGGGCAAGAGCTCGGCCAAGCATGCCGTCTCGGACTGGATGGACATCGAGAAGGAGCGCGGCATTTCCGTCACCTCCTCGGTGCTGCAGTTCACTTACAACGGCGCCTGCGTCAACATCCTCGATACCCCCGGTCACCAGGACTTTTCGGAGGATACCTACCGTACCCTTATGGCCGCTGACGCCGCAGTCATGGTCATCGACGGCGCCAAGGGCGTCGAGGCCCAGACCAAGAAGCTCTTTAAGGTCTGTACGCTGCGCCACATTCCCATCTTCACCTTTGTGAACAAGCTCGACCACGAGGCTCGCGATCCGTTTGAGCTCATGGAAGAGATCGAGAATGTCCTGGGCATCAATACGTATCCCATGAACTGGCCGATCGGCAGCGGCCGCAATTTCCGCGGCGTGTTCGATCGTCAGACCCGTCGCGTCATTGCCTTTGAGGGCGACGGTCACGCCAACGCCACCAAGAAGGTCGCCGAGGTCGAGGCCGAGCTGGGCGATTCTTCCATGGATGAGCTCATCGGCGAGGAGAACCATAAGAACCTGATGGACGACATCGAGCTGCTCGATGGCGCCGGCGACGAGCTCGACTTGGATGCCGTGGCCTGCGGCAAGCTGAGCCCGGCGTTCTTTGGCTCGGCGCTTACCAACTTTGGCGTGGAACCCTTCCTTAAGGAGTTCCTGCGTCTGGCCCCGACGCCGCGTGCCTATACCGATACGCTTACCAGTGAACCGGTCGATCCCTGCCGCGACGACTTTAGCGGCTTTGTGTTTAAGATCCAGGCCAACATGGACAAGAACCACCGCGACCGCATCGCCTTTGTGCGCATTTGCTCGGGTAAGTTCGAGCGCGGCATGGATGCCTTCCACGTGCAGGGCAACCGCAAGCTCAAGCTTGCCACGGGCACGTCGATGATGGCCGACGACCGCGCCATCGTGGACGAGGCGTACGCGGGCGATATCGTGGGCCTGTTCGACCCGGGTATCTTTAGCGTCGGCGACACCGTGTGCTCCGGCAAGCGCCATGTGCAGTATCCGCAGATCCCGACGTTTGCCCCCGAGATGTTCGCTCGCATTACGCAGGTCGACACGCTCAAGCGCAAGCAGTTCGTCAAGGGCATGGAGGAGCTTGCCCAGGAGGGCGCCATCCAGATCTTCCGCGAGTTGGGTGCCGGCATGGAGAGCGTCATCGTGGGCGTGGTCGGCGTGCTACAGTTTGAGGTACTCGAGCGCCGCCTCAAGGCCGAGTACCGTGTTGAGGTTCGTCGCCAGCCGCTGCCCTATACGGACATTCGCTGGATCCAGAACGACCCCGACACCATCGATATCCCGGGCCTTTCGCTCACGCGCGACACGCTGCGCGTCGAGGACATGCGCGGTGGCAAGCTGTTGCTATTTACGAGCCCGTGGAACGTGGATTGGGCAACCGACCACAATCCCGACCTTATCCTGTCGGAGTTTGGCAACGTAGTCTTTTAACGCATCGGCGCGGTGGCCCTGCGGGGCTGCCGCGCTGCCTGCTTGCCTGATGCCGCATGAGCGGCTATCATGCCCACCGTCGCCTCAAGACCGGGGCGTCCGAGCAGTTCGGGTCCGATATCCTGCTCGTTAAACCTAAAACCAAAGGAGTACATAATGATCAAGAAGGTCATGGAGGACTACAAGGTCCTGTTGCGGAGCATTCCCGCGGCAACGGTTTCGCTGTTTTTCGTGAGCGTTATCATGATGAACCTGCTGGCCAACAAAGAGCTCATCAGCCTGCCGTATCTGGCACTCGATTGCGGCTTTGTGGTGAGCTGGGTCTCGTTTTTGTGCCAGGACATGATCTGCAAGCGCTTTGGCGCCAAGGCATCCATCAAAATCTCTATCCTCGCACTGGCGGTCAACCTTGCCGTGAGCCTGTGCTTTTGGGCATGCTCGCTCACGCCCGGCATGTGGGGCGCCTACTACGATACGGGCATGATCGAGGTCAACACCGCCCTTAACGCCACCATCGGCGGCACCTGGTACGTGGTGCTGGGCTCTTCGCTGGCAATGTTCGTTTCTGCCGTGGTTAACTCCACGCTCAACCAGTCGCTCGGCCGTATGCTCAAAAAGAATAACTTTGCGAGCTTCGCCTTCCGCTCCTATGTGTCCACGGGTGTTGGCCAGTTTATCGACAACCTGGTCTTTGCCATTGTAGTGAGTCACACGTTCTTTGGTTGGACCTGGGTGCAGGTCCTTATGTGCTCGCTGACCGGCGCTGTCGCCGAGCTGCTGTGCGAGGTCTTCCTGAGCCCCGTGGGCTACAAGGTCGTGCGCGGCTGGGAGCGTGAGAATGTGGGCGCCGAGTACCTTGAGCGTCACGCAACCGCCTAAGGAGCAAGTATGCGGGTTTTGATTACGGGCGCTTCGGGCGGTATCGGAGCCGCGTGCGTGCGGCGCTTTTTGGACGAGGGCCACGAGGTCGTGGGCTTTGATCTGCTGCCGGCGGTGATCGAACACGAGCGCTACCGCCATCTGATTGTTGATGTCCGCGAGCCGGGCTCGTTTCCAGGCGACCTTGAACCCCAAGTGATCGTGAACGTTGCGGGTACGCAGGATTCGGTCGACGATATCGCCGCCAACCTGTGTGGCACCATCAACGTGACCGAGCGCTACGCCTTTGTGGGGGAGGGGCTTGCTGCCAAGCCGGCGCCCGCTATCAAATCCGTGGTCAATGTGGGGTCGGCGAGCGGGCATACGGGATCGGAGTTTCCCGCCTATGCTGCCAGCAAGGGCGGCGTTATCGCCTACACCAAGAACCTTGCAAACCGCCTGGCACCGCAGGCCATCGCCAACAGTGTGGACCCGGGTGGCGTTATCACGCCGCTCAATCGTTGCGTGATGGAAGACGAACACCTGTGGAACCAGATTATGGAGCTTACGCCGCTTAAACGCTGGGCAACCGCCCAAGAGATCGCCGAGTGGATCTACTTTGTGGGCGTGACCAACCGGTTTATGACCGGGCAGAGCCTGCTCATTGATGGTGGCGAGGCCGGCCGCACACAATTTATTTGGCCCGAATAGGAAACGCGCCCGATGGAAAGCCGTCGGGCGCGTTTTTGATGTATCGATTTTAGCCGAGACAAGTCCAGTTGACGGGGGTCGAGCCGTGCTGTTCGAGTAGCCGATTGGCTGCCGAGAAGGGTCGCGACCCCATAAAAGCGGGGAGTTCTGCCGTGGCACGGTTGGCCGAAAGCGGCGAGGGGTGCGTGGAGGCAAGGCAGAACTTGCCGGTTGTTTTGCCCGCGTCGATCGCGGCGAGCTTGCCCTCAACCATCTGCTGGGCAAAGCGGCCCCATGCCAAAAAGACTACCGGTTGGGGTAGCTGGCAGCAGCGTTCGACAACGTAGTCGGTGAGCGTACTCCAGCCCAGCTTGGCGTGTGAGTTCGCGGCATGCTCGCGCACGGTGAGCGTAGTGTTGAGGAGCAGGACGCCCTGTTGTGCCCATGGCGTCAGATCTCCCGTGGCGGGAATGGGACAACTCAGATCGGCTTTGAGTTCCTTATAGATGTTGCGCAGGCTTGGCGGCAACTTGGTTTGCGTCGCGGGGACCGAGAACGATAACCCCATGGCCTGGTTGGGCCCGTGATAAGGATCTTGGCCCAAGATGACAACTTTGACCTGGTCGGCCGGCGTGTAGGCGAGGGCATTGAGGATGTCGTCTTGTGCCGGGTAGATGGTCTGCTCGGCACGCAAAAGGGCGATGCGCTCGAGCAGCTGGTTCGTAGTGTCACGTACCGGCTGCGGCGCATCGTCCAACCAAGTTGCTATGTTGCGGTCGCGAGTTGCGGTGTTCATGGAGCTCCTTTATGGCAAATGCTATGTTGGCATCTATTGTAAAGGCGCACCGGTTGCCTTTATGCCGCGGCTGCATGAAGAGCGGGGTCTACGAGGCGCGTTCGGGCACTCCTGCCATATGAGCGCGTCCATGTGCGCGGAGGTGCGGAAGCTCGACGGTTGCCGCCATGACGCCGGTGAGGATGAGAGCTGCACCCAGGAAGGCGATGGGGCTCAGGACCTCGCCGACTAGGAAGAACGAAAAGACGGCGGAGCAGACTGGCTCGAGCGAGAAGGCAAAGCCGGTGGTCTCGGCGGGCACGTGGGGCTGCACGAGCGTCTGGGTGATAAAGCCGTAGGCAGAGCAGATGAGTGCGAGTGCGACGACGACCACGACCTCGCCCGGCGTGCCGGGGAGTGTGAAACCGCCAAAGGTGAATGCGGCGATGCCCGAGAATAAGCCGCCAAAGCCCAGCTGCCAAACGCCCAGAGCAAGCGGATCGACTTCTTCGACAAAGCGCTTGGCCACGATAATGTGGCCGGCATAGACAAAGGCGGAGAGCAGCATGATGAGCGCGCCCGGGTTCAGGCTGGTGAAGTCGGCGCCCGAGAGCAGCAACATACCGCAGGTGACGATGGCGGTGCCGACGAGCACTTTGCGCTCGGGGGCGCGGTGCAGCAGGGCGGCGTTGGCAAACGGCACGATCACGACCGTCAGGCTCTGCAAAAAGCCGGCAGTGGAGGCAGAGGTGAGGCTGGAGCCCAGGCACATGCAGGTGAGCTCGGTTGCCATGATGGCGCCGATGATGGCGGCACGGACCATAAGGTCGCGGTTAATGCGCAACGCGCGCTTGTGGAAGAGCAGCAGGCAGGCCACAAAAGCGATGATACAGCGTAGCGCGACGATACTCGTGGCGTTCATGCTGTCCATGCCGATCTTCATGAGGGGATACGAAAAGCCCCATGCGACGGGAACGGAAAATGAGAGCGCGATTGCTTTTTTGCGATCCATGGGACTCCTTTTGTTGCAGAACGGTTTCGTAAAAAGGATTCTGCTCCCAGATTTGGATGTAGTAAAGCGAATGTATCTTCAGTATGATTAAGAAATGCTAATGTCATTAGGAAAAGCACTGGCAAAACGTTTTACGGCTGCATTGTTGTGGAGGCACGATGGCGTCGCGGTATCAGATTGTTTGTATGGTGGTCGATTGCGGCAGCCTTAAGGGCGCGGCGGACGAGCTGGGCTATACGCAAAGTGCGGTGAGCCAGGCCGTCAAGGCACTCGAGCGCGAGCTGGGTACCACGCTTATCGAGCGCGGTAAGCAGGGCGTTTCACTTACGCGCGACGGTAAACAATATCTGCCGTATCTGCGCCAGATTGTGACTGCCGAGGCTGAGCTCGAGGGCAAGCGCCAGGAGCTGCTGGGGCTTTCGTCGTCCGATATTCGCATCGCGACGTTTACCAACGTGAGCCGAACCGTGTTACCGCGCGTGATCCGCGACTTTGGGGCGCTGCACCCGGGCGTACGCTTTACCCTCAAGCAGGGCGACTACACGCGCAACGCCCAATGGGTGCACGACGGCGTAGTGGATTTTTGCTTTACGGCACGTGGGTTTACCGCAGGGCTCGAGAAGCGCGTGGTCTATCACGACGAGTTGGTGGCACTGTTGCCTGTCGCGCATCCGCTGGCGGCAAAGGAAAAAGTGACGCTCGCCGACCTGGCTTCCGAGCCGTTTGTGCTGCTGGATGAGGGCGAACAGAGCCTGGTGCTCGATGCATTCGCGGCGCATGGCCTGTCGCCGCACGTGACGAGCGAGGTGACCGACGACTACACCATCATGGCGATGGTGGAGGAGGGTCTAGGCGTGAGTATGCTCTACCGTCGTACTGTGGAGGGCATGCGGGCCGATATTCGCGTACGTCCCATCGTGCACGCCCCCTCGCGCGACGTAGTGGCAGCCTGGCGCAGCTGGGACACCATGCCTATCGCCACGAGGCGCTTTATCGACTATATGAGCTCGCATATTGTCAATTAATGACTGGCGTGGCGTTGAGTGCGGTGTTTAGCAGGCTGTCGCTTTGGCTTGGGTGGCGCGATAGGTGCGTGTCGGGTGGCAGAGTAGTACCGCCACGACCATAAAGAACGCCGTGGTGCCCAGGCTGATGGGGTAGACCATCATGATGTTCGCAAAGGTGCGGAAGTGCGGGAACACGCAGAATACCCAATAGAAGCGGATGCCGCAGACGCAGATCATGGTGATAAGGGCGGGTATGAGCGAGATACCAAAGCCGCGCAGGTAGCCGGACATGTTCTCGTAGAACATGCTAAAGGCGTACGCAGGGAAGATCGAGCACACGCGGATATAGCCGATCGAGACGATGTTGGGATCGCTGTTGAACAACGACAAGATCTCGCGCCCCAGGCCGACAATAACAATAATCGTGGTGAGCGCGACGATACCGCCTTCGACCAGGCAGACCTTAAGGGTCTTGGTGCAGCGGTCGATCTGGCGGGCACCGTGGTTTTGCCCCACAAAGGTGGTGCAAGCCTGGCTAAAGCTGTTGAGCAGGTTGTAGCACACGTACTCCAGGCTCATGGCGGCGCTCGAGGCGGCCATGACCTCGGTGCCCAGGCTGTTGATGGCGAACTGGATGATGATGTTGGCGACGGCAAAGACGGCGCTTTGGATGCCGGCGGGCAGGCCGATCTTGACGATGCGCTTGAGGGCGATGGGGTCGATAGCAAGGTCGCGCGGGGTGACGCGGACGACGGAGTCGGTCTTGAGCAGGCGGATAAAGAGTGTAGCGGCGCTGACGGTGTAGGCGATGGCGGTGGCGATGGCGACACCCGCTACGCCCCAGTGGAGTACGGGGACAAAGATGAGGTCCAGGCCAATGTTGAGGACGGTGGACACGGCAAGCGCTTGCAGCGGCATGCGGGTGATGCCGACGGAGCGGAAGATCGCGGCCTCAAAGTTGTAGAGCAAGATTGAGGGCATGCTGAGCAAAAAGACGCGTAGATAGAGCGAAGCGAGCGGCATGGTCTCGGCGGGAACGTTGAGTGCGGCGAGCATGGACTCGGCAAAGATCTCGCCCAGAGCGATGACGACAAAGCCCACGAGCGCCATTAAAATCGAGGTATGGACGGCGCGTTTGACCATATTCTGATCGTTGCGGCCGATAGCGTTGGCGATGACCACGTTGGAGCCAAGCGACATGCCAATAAACAGGTTGAGCATAAGGCTGGTAAGCGGAACATTGGAGCCGACTGCCGCCATGGCGAGGGTTCCCTGGTCGCCCGAGAAGTTACCGATAATGACCGTGGCGATGAGGTTTGACAGCTGCTCCAAGATGCTCGTGGCGGCCACGGGCAAGGCGAACAGGGGGATATTGCGCCACAGTGAGCCGGTGGTCATGTCGATGTGCTTAGATGCGGTATCAGCCATACGCTCTCAATTTCTAACGTGCTATTTCGTGCTTATTTGCGTAGACGATGATACTCCTAATCACCTAGTCATTGGGGGCGTTCTTAAACGACTAGTCATTCAAGAACGTCCCCAATGACTAGGTGGGGAAGGCGTGCGACAATGGGGTACGTTGTGTTGTTCGCGCTAAGGAGTTGCCATGTTGTTGTGTCCCGTTTGCCATGAGCCGTTGGTGGACGACGAGCGCGGTGCCGCATGCGCGGGCGGACACCGGTTTGACCGTGCGCGCGAGGGTTATCTATATCTGCTACGTTCGTCCAAGAGCGGCGACTCCATGGGCGATCCCAAGTCGCAGGCACGCAGCCGTCGTGACTTTTTGAACCGTGGCTACTATGCGCCGCTGCGCGATGCAATGGTCGAGCTGGTGCGCAAACGGGTTTCTGGGCGTGCTGCGTCTACAGGCGGTCCCATGACGCTGCTCGATATTTGCTGCGGCGAGGGTTACTACACCAGCGCCATGGGCGCGGTGCCGGGCGTGGACGCTTATGGCTTTGACCTGGGCAAAGAAATGGTACGCCTGGCCGCCAAGCGCGGCGATGCGACCTATTTTGTGGCCAACATGAAAGACATCCCAGTGGCCGATGGCGCCTTCGATATGGTGACCGAGCTCTTTGCTCCCTTTAACGAGCGCGAGTTTGCCCGCGTGTTGGCGCCGGAGGGCTCGCTCTACACCGTGGTGCCGGGTGCCCGTCATCTCCTTGGGCTCAAGGAGGTGCTCTACGACACGCCGTACCTCAACGACGAAAAGCTTCCGAAGACGATGGAGCTTAAACTGGTCGGCACACAGCGGGTGTCCGCGAATATTACGCTCCAGACCCAGGCCGACATCGAGGCGGTGTTCCAGATGACGCCGTACTACTACCGCACACGCCCTACCGACAAAGAGCGCCTGGCAAACCTGGACACCCTTAAAACCGACATCGACTTCATCATTGCCGAGTACCGCCACAGCTAACCAACCTGCCAAAAAGGGACAGGTTTATTTTGGCAGGTTTTATCTGGGCAAATGTAAAGGACCGACCGCGTTACTGCGCGATCGGCCCATGTTAGTTGCTTGGCTGCAGGGGTTATGAGAAGCGAGTGCCTACAGGCGGTCCTTGTTCTCGGCCTTAACGGCGTGCGCCTGCTGAACAAAGAACAGGTCGTAGACCACGATGACAAAGGCGCCGATATTGACGGCGCTGCCGCCGAGTGCGGGAAGCGTGAGCACGGCCTGCGCAATCGTGGCGATTGAGGCAACGATGCCGAGCTTAAACGCGCTATCCACCTGCGAGGGCTTGTTGGCGCCCTTGATGCCCGCAACACCTGCGGAAAGATCGACAATGCCCTTGACGACAAGCACGACCGCGGCGAGCATGGCGTTCGACCCGTACGTGGAATCGAGGCTGCCCCTGGCGATACCGATGCCGGCGATGACGAGGCTGGCGATGCCCAAAACAAAGTAGACGAGGGCAAGGATTTTGAGAGTCTTGCGAGCGGAGCTCATGGCTGGTCCTTTCGATATGAGTACGCCGATCTGGCGTAGCCCATGTGCTGCACATATGGTGAAGCACATTGTAGTTCAACGCAGCGATGCGTGCGCCTGAAAGCGCTTTGAGCCCGCGCAGCCCAATTCGACCTTTCAAAAAGGAAAGCTGGACGTAAGCCAAATCGATGGCAGCTCATGTGCGGCGCTGCGATGATGAGACCGTAACAAGGAGCTGTTCTTAAGGAGGAGCCATGATGTACGGAGCGGGGCGAGTGCATGAGCCGCGGTCGTTGGGAAGGCGCATGGGCGATTCTGTGATCGCTGCCGTGTGCACGGGATTGATGGCGGTGCTTTGCATTGGGATGCTGTGGGCCATGTCGCATGTGGGACAATAGCGGACGGTTGGGTGCTGGCATAAACGGCGCTCACGTATTCATTTTGCTTGTTAAGGAGTACCCATGGGCGTCGTCGATCCCTTTTCTGTTGCTCGGGCCGCGGGGCTTGAGCTGATCGGGAAGTCCGCGGGCCTCACGCTCACCGACGGCACGATGGAGTTGCGTGCCGATTTTGTCCGCATGCTGCCACGGCTCAAACAGGGCCGTCTGCAGCAAGAGCTGTTGGTAAAGGCTGCGCGCGCAAAAGGCGTCGAGTGCCCATGGGCGATTGATGCCACGGCAGGCTTTGGCGAGGATTCGCTGCTGCTGGCGGCTGCGGGCTTTACCGTCGATCTGTATGAGCAGGATTGCGTGATCGCGGCGCTCCTCAAGGATGCCTTGGATCGCGCGGCAGATAATCCGGCGCTTGCGACTGCCGTGGCCCGCATGCGCTTACATGCGGGCGAGGACAGCATTGCCGGCCTTCACCATATAACTGAGTTGATCGGGCAGGGCGAGCTCACCGCTCCCGACGTGGTGTATCTGGACCCCATGTTTCCCGAGCGCACAAAGAGCGCGGCGGTTAAAAAGAAGTTTCAACTCTTGCATCATCTGGAACAGCCGTGTGCCGATGAGGAGACGCTGGTCGAAGCTGCGCTTGCGGTGCGCCCGCGCAAGGTCGTTATCAAGCGGCCGGTGAAGGGGCCGCTGCTTGCTGGCGTTAAGCCGAGCTATCAACTTGCGGGCAAGGCCGTTCGTTACGATGTTTTGGTGCCGCCGCGCCCGTAGCTTGCGTGCGATGGTTGGCGCTCGGTCAGTGTCGTGCCGATGCGGGGTCTATTTCCAAGGGTGCGACGTCAGGTGCCAGCCGCCGCAGTATTCGCATTTGTAGCAGGCCAAACCACGCCGCCCGCTGCTTTCGCAGTCGGCCATAACGGCCTCGGCCTCGGCGCGTGTGCCGTAACGGTTTTTGCGCTCGCACGACTTGTAGCGCCAGGCTTCATCGCGCTCGGCGTTCAGGGCGTCGCGGCGCTCGTCCTCGCGCGCAAACAGGTCGCTCATAGCGCCACCGGTGGCAGCGCCCAAAAACTCGCTTTTGGCCTTTGACCAGGCGGCTCGCTTTTTGCTTCCCATCTGCTTCTCGCCCCTCTTCAAACGCTGGTATCATTGCTCAATCAAAGTGATACCAATAAACGTGAGGTCGCCGCGTGATGATCAGAAAAACCCTCGATACCGACATTCCCGCCGTCATGGCTATCTATGACGCGGCCCGTGCCTTTATGCGCGCGCATGGCAACGCCACGCAGTGGCCCGAGGGCACGCCTTCTGCCGAGCAGCTGGCTGCCGATATCGCCGCCGGTGGTAGCTATGTGTTCGAAGTCGACGGCCGCGTGGTGGCGACGTTTGCCTTTTTACCGGGCCCGGACGAGTGCTATGACGTAATTGAGGACGGGCAATGGCGTAGCGACACTCCGTACGCCGTGCTGCACCGTGTGGCGTCCGACGGCACCGTGCACGGTATCGCGGCTGCGATGTTCGCCTTTGCCAAAGAGCGTGCCGACCATCTGCGTATCGATACGCATCGGGACAACCTGCCCATGCAGGGCGCGAGTATTAAAGCGGGGTTTGAGCGTGCCGGCGTCGTGTATGTGTCGGACGGCACGCCGCGTGTTGCGTTTGACTGGCTGCGCGAGGCATAAGAGCGGGGGCGCGTATCTACGCTCCATGTAAGCGAAAATGGCCCCGGGTGGGGCCATTTTTGATCGCTGCGCTGTTTTGCAAGGTGGTAGATGTCGCTCGCTGTCGGCTCTAAGGCACCTACGCTCGGGGCAGCTCGCTTCCGCAGTGGCAACACTTGGTCGCGCCTTCGTGCACCTCTTCCAGGCAATACGGACAGACGGGCGCCGGTGCGGCTTCCTCGGCGGTGGCACCGGCGAGCCTGTCGCCGATCTCCTGCGCCTTGTTGAATGCCTTGACGATGGCAAAGACGATTGCCGCCACAATCAAAAAATTGATGCACGAGCCGATAAAGGCGCCAAAGTCGATATTAGTGCCCGGCACCACCAGCCCCGAGATCTCGGTAGCGCTACCGCCGGCAATCACGGAGATAAGCGGGTTGATGATGTTATCGGTAAGTGAGGTCACGATGGCGGTGAATGCGCCGCCGATAATCACGCCGACGGCCATGTCCATCACGTTGCCGCGATTGATGAATTCCTTGAACTCGTTGAGCAATGTCTTCATGGTGACTCCTCGCTGTTGTGGGGTTCGCGTTATTGCCGCCCCGGATGAGCCCGGGCAGGCAAGACGATATGAGAAAGCCATTTGGGTCGCCTCCCCCGCGGCGCAGCTTCTTTTCGCGGGCTCGGGATGCCACAATGGGCTTTGAGTATCGGCCCGTGCGGTAGCCCTTA